>JBOFXA010000001.1:0-90591 GCA_051653845.1 Spiroplasma sp.
GAATTTAAAAATCATTAAATGAAGAAATGCAAACTAAATATCACACAATCTACCAAATTATTCTTTCAATCAATCATATTAAGATATTGACATCAATAAAGCGTTAATTATATAATTATTGAATGAGTTAATTATTATATATATTAATAATTATGATTATTTAATTTAAATAAATATATATTGAATATTTAACTCCTTGCTCATTAGAGCCATAAGCCCAAAAGGAGGTTTTCTCAATGATGGAAACTAAATTTAACAATTATGAAATTATGTATATTGTTGATGATCAAAATCCAGAGAAAGCAAAATTAATTAAAAAAGAGTTTGTTGAAATTTTAACAAAAAATAATGGTAAAATTACAAAAGAAGAAGATTTTGTTCATCAATTTGCATATAAAATTAACCATAAAATCTCAGGACACTATTTTATCCTTCAGTTAAACACAACATCAGAAAATATTGCTGATTTTAATCGTATTTTTTCAATTAAGCAAAAACAAGGTGATGTAGTTAGAAAAATAGTTATTAATTTGGATGATGAAAAGATGAATGTTTTCAAAGAAAGAAAAGAGAGTTCAAAGAAACCTGAATTTAATAAAGAACAAAATCGTGAATCAAAACCAAGAACTTTAGTAAATTCTAAATTTGAATCAAAACAGAGTTTTGAAAAAGATAAAAAAGTAGAAACTAAAGATAAAAAAGAAACAACTGAAAGTTTTTCAAAAGTAGTAAAAAAAGAAACTACTAAAGAAAATAAGGGGTAATTTTCATGAATCATATAACATTAATTGGTAGAATTACACATAATTTAACTTTAAGAGAAACTAATTCAGGAAAATATTATGTTTTTTTTAGTGTTGCTGTTAATGATATGAGTAACAAAACAGATTTTATTAATTGTGTTGCTTGAAATCGTGTTGCTGAAAATATGACAAAATTTGTTGGTAAAGGATCAATGATTGCAGTAGCAGGTCGTCTAACAACAAGAAAAGATAATAGAGATCAAAAAATTATGGAAGTTTCAGCAAATAGTGTTACTTTTTTAGATAATCGTAAAAGAGATTTTGTTAATGAGAACATTAATAATGTTACTGATTCAGAATCCCAAAAAAATAATATTGAAAAAACTAATGAAGTAAATATTGATGCTGCATTTCAAAATATTGAAAATTATGATACAGAAATTAGTTTTGTTAATAATAGTAATATAAATAGTAGTGATTCAGATGATGAAGCTATTATTTGAGATTAATATAAGGAGAAATTATGAATAGAAATCGCATTCATTCAAGAAAAAAATATTGCCAAATTACTAAATATAAAATTGCATATATTGATTACAAAGATACTGAGTTATTAAAAAAATTTATGTCTAACAATAACAAAATTTTACCAGCAAGAGCGACTGGAACAAAGCCAAAGTATCAACGTCAAATTGCAACAGCAATTAAACGTGCTCAAATTATGGCTTTATTGCCTTACTCAAAATAAATAAATTAAAATGATTTAAATGAATGCTTCATATGAATTTTTAGCAAAAAGATAACTAAAAATTTCATGAAGCATTTTTTATCTATTTTAATTAAACTTATTTTTTTTCATAATTACTTTTATTTGCCAGCTAGCATTAAAGAAAGATATCAATAATTATTCTAGATAAGAAAATTAACATATCCATAAAAAATCCTGAATATTTGTATGGGATATTTGTTACTTTGATTAATAAATAAAATATTTACAACAAACAGTTATAATTTTAAACATATATTCTTTTTAATTTCATAACTTCTCTTAAAATTTTATTTATTTTTTATACTTATTCTTAAAAGTTATAAATATTTTATTATATCTTTTTAAATTTCATGGAAATATTAGTTATAGTATAATTAAAATAAGTAAATTAGATAAGTGTTCTAGAATAATAGGAAGTGTAACGTGTTTAAATCCCTCCGTAATTATCATTTAATTATGATTATTTGGTTAGTAATTGAAATTTTAATTGGATTGACTTACTTTATTGTTAATATTAATTCAATGATTGATGTTGTTACTGTTGTTATTATTTTATCTTTAGTAATTGGTAACTTTTTAATTATTTGTCTTTATATTTTTCTTTTTAGTTTGTGAGTTAGACAAAGATATATTAATACTGCTGAAGTTATTAAGTTAAATAATACTCAAGCTTTAACCTTTGGTAGTGTTGGGATGATTATTTTAGATTATGATTTAACTATTATGTGAGTTAGTGAATTTTTAGAAGATAAAGGATTAGGCAAGTTAATTGGTAAATCTGTTATTAAGCTATCAAAAGATTTTGAACAATTAATTAATAGCAATATTCATAAAATTACTTTAAATATTGAAAATATGCTTTATGATGCGATTTATTTAACTCAAACACGAACAATTTTATTGCAAGAAACAACTAAATATCATTTATTATATGATAAATTGCAACAAGAAAAAATTGTTTTTGGGATCATCAATGTTGATAATTTTTATAATTCTTTACAAAAATTAAGAGTAGAAAATCAAATTCGTGTTGAAGCATTTATTAAAACTGAATTAAATAATCTTGCTGATGATTATTCTTGCTTATTATTAGGTAATATTGAAGATGGATATACTGTTTTACTTTATCAAAATGAATTTGAAAAAGCTAAAAATGATAATTTTGCTTTAATTAAGAATGTTCGTGAAGGAGTAAAGAAATTCAAAGCTGATATTACTTTATCTGCTGGTTTTTCTTATGGTAATGCTTTAAATAAAGATTTATATGAATTAGCTCTTGAAGCAAAAGAATTAGCAGTTTATCGTGGTGGTGATCAAGTAGTGATTCGTGAATTTGGTGGTAACACAATTTTTATTGGAGGAACAATTGAAGCAAAGCAATCTGAATCAAAAATTAATATTAGAATGTTTGCTCAATCTTTATATAATGAAATTAAATTAGCAAAAAATGTTTTAGTTATGGGTCATCAATTAGCTGATTTTGATAGTATTTCATCTGGAGTTGCTATTGTTGAAATAGCTAATAATTTAAATCGTCAAGCTCATTATATTATTAATCAAAATGAATTAGATGTTAAGACAAAAGAAGTTTTAGAACAATTAGTACCTGAAAAATATATTAGTGATAATTTTGTTAACAGTAAACAGGCATTAAAATTATTACATCCTGGAACTTTATTAGTTATTGTTGATACTCATAATCCAAATCGTGTTGATACGCCTGAAATTTTAAATAAAGCTACTAAAGTGATTGTAATTGATCATCATCGTGTTTCTGATGAAGTAATTTATAATACTGTAATTTCTTACATTGATGCAGGTACTTCATCAACTGCTGAATCATTAACAGAGATTATGTATTATAATGATTTTACTAACATTAAAAATGATTTTTTGTGAAATTTAATGTTAGCAGGAATTTTAATTGATACTAATAATTTACAAGTAAGAACAACAAGAAGAACTCTTGAAGCCTGTGGTTTATTAATTGAATGAGGAGCATCAATTAGTAGAGTTAAGGGATTGCTAAAAGATACTTTAATTGAATTAATTGAAAAGTTTGCTTTACTAAGCAAAGCAAAGGAAATTAAAAAAGGATTTTTAGCAGTTGTTGCAGATGACCAAAATGAGTATCATCCAACTTTTTTAGCACAAATTTCAGAAATGCTCCTAGAATTAAAAGATTGTAAAGTGACTTTTACTATTGGTTATGACAAGCAAAAACGTGCTTGTTTGTCTGCTAGAAGTAATGGTGAAATTAATGTTCAAATTATTTGTGAAGCTTTAGGAGGAGGCGGCCATTTCAGTGCTGCTGCTGTTCAAGATAGTAAGTTATCTCTTAAAGAATTGTATAGTAAATTAGTTCAATCAATTGAAAGTGAGGTTTATCAAAGTGAAGGTAATACTTTTAAGCGAAGTGAAGAATTTAGGTAAGACTAATCAAGTTGTTGAAGTTAGTGATGGTTATGCTAAGAATTATTTAATTCCTAAGAAATTAGCTGTTTGTGCTACTAATGAAGCACTAACAGTTAATCAAAAAATTAAAGATGATAAAAAGACATTGAGTTTAGAAAAAATTAAATACTATCAAGGTATCAAAGAAAATTTAGAAAGTTTAACTTTAGAATTTTATTTAAATACTAATAAAGGTAAAGTAACAAATGCAATTTCAGCAAAGCAAATTTGTGCTTATCTTCATTATAATTTTGGTATTGAACTTGATAAACATAAATTTATTAATTTTAAGCCAATTAAAACAATTGGAATAACTGAAGTAGCAGTAAAGTTATATTCAGATATAGTTGCAAAATTTAAAGTTAAGGTTAGTGAAAAATAAGGAGTTTAAGTTATGACTGAAAACCAAGAACAAAATCAAAAACAGAATCACGATTTTGTTAATGAAGTTGAAGTTAATATTTTAGGTGCGATGATTCAATCATCTAAGGCTTGTGAAGTTGCTTTGACAATGCTAAAAGATCACGATTTTGTTATCAAAAAAAATCAAATAATTTTTCAAACTATTGTTGAATTATTTAAAAATAATATTGGCATTGATATCACAACAATTAGTGATATTTTAGTAAAAAAGAATTTTTTAGAAAAAATTGAAGGCATTGATTACTTGTCTTATTTAGTTCAAAACTATATCAGTGATGCCAATGTTAAAGAACATATTAATATCTTAGTTGAAAGAACTACAAAACGTCAATTATCTCAGGCGCTGAAAAAAATTAATCAAGATTTACAAGGTGATAAAAAGATTACTGATATTTTAGTTGACGCTGAATCAGAGATTGTCCAGGTTAGCACTGAAAGAAATAGTGAAGAATTACTACCAATTTCTTCATCAATTGATGATGTTATTCAAAAAATTGAACAACTGCAAAAATCAAATCAAGCTTTAACTGGAATAACTTCAGGAATTAATAATCTTGATGGTTTAACTAGTGGCTTTCAACCAGGAGATTTTATTATCTTAGCTGCTAGACCTTCAATGGGTAAGACTGCATTAGCTTTAAATTTTGCTTTAAATGCTGCAGAAAGTTTAAAGAAAGCAAATGAAGCAGTTTTAATTTTTTCTTTAGAAATGCCAAAAGATCAATTAATAACAAGAATGATTTCTTGTCAGGGAAATTTTGATGCTCATAAATTGCGTAGCAAATTTAAATTTAATCGCGATGATTGAAGCAGAATTAGCAACACAGCTGAGCAATTAAAACAAAAAACAATTATTATTGATGATAGTCCAGGATTAAGAATTTTAGAATTACAAACAAAATTAAGAAAATTAGCTAGAGAATATAACATCAAATTAGTAGTTATTGATTATTTGCAATTACTAACTAGTTCAAATAATAATGAATCACGACAACAAGAAGTAGCAAATATTTCTAGAAGTTTAAAAATTTCAGCACGAGAATTAAATATTCCAATTATTTGTTTGTCACAACTTTCAAGATTAGTTGAAAGAAGAGAAGAAAAGCGTCCTTTAATGTCTGATTTAAGAGAATCTGGAGCTATTGAGCAAGATGCAGATTTAATCATGTTTTTGTATCGTGATGATTATTATAAAGAAAAGAATAATGAAGCTGATGCAGCAAAAGAAACACAAGATAATCATGTAGCTGAAATTATTATTTCTAAGCATCGTAATGGGCCAACTGGTAAAGTTTTTACTATTTTTATTCCTAAATGAGGTAAATTTGAAAATTATCAAAGTTCATAAATTTTTACAAAAACTTATGAACTTTTCTTTTGGGTGAATAACATCTAGATAGGTATTTACAAATATAGAATAATTTTAAAATCTTATATTTTTAAAATTATGTTTTATTTATTAAAAATTTTAGAATTAAAATACAAATTTTGTTACTCATTCTTTTCTTTTTTAATTTTTGCTTTTTTAATTAAAATAAGTTAAAATTGAGATTATTAAACTTTTTAAATTAAAGGAGAAATAAATAAAATAATATGAAAAAAATACTTGCCTTTTTCTCAGCAATTGCTTTTTTTGGGACTAGTAGTTTAGCTGTTAGTGCTTGTGGTATTTCAAAAGGTCAAAAAATTGAAATGAATATTGCTAATGCACCAAAAGAAGCTAAAGATGGTCAAGATCCTCTTACTGAATATGTTTTTAATAATAAATATTATTATAATAGTAATAATATTAATTATATTTTAGTTTTAGCTGCACAATTAACAAGTGATCGAATTTATAATGATAATCAAAGAACACTTAATGGTCCAGTATGAAAAAAATTTTATAATTCTCATGAATGACAACGTGGTAATTTTTTGAGTTTTAATTATGATCAAAGTGGTACTTTACCTGATAAAGAACAGGATTTTTCTTTTACTGGTGCAAATGAAAAAGATTTTATTCAGTTAAAAAATAATGATGCTAGTATTGATGATAATAAATTAAGAATATACTGATTTGTTACTAGTCCTGAAGCTTGAAGTAGTGATAAGCCAGAAAATTATAAACCAACTAAAAATCATATTAAAGTTCCAGCTGTAACAGAGTTTACAGATCAAAAAAAGACTATTCTTCAAACTGGTTGAATTCATCTTTATTTATTAATTGGTGAATTTAGAATTGATTTTAGTGCTCAAATTACTTTTACTTTTGCTAAAAAGATTGATAAAAATAGTCAATCACTTGTTGTTTTAGATCTTGATACTTTTAATAAACCTTTTGGAATAATAAATGCTAAGGATCCTGAAAAGACTTATAATAAGGTTATTAGTAATATTACTATTTCTGAAGTATAAAATTATGTTGAGTATTGTTATTATTTCTGTTGGTAAACTTGATAAGCAGTATTGAAAGTTAGCTTATCAAGAATATTATAAGCGTTTGCAATATAATGCTAAGATAACAGTTCATAATATTAATGAAATTAATACTAATAAGAATATTGCAATTAATTTAAAATTAGAATTTGATAAAATCAATAACTTATTATTTAAATATTTGGATTATCAACATTTTTTATTAGATCTTACAGGGAAATTAATTAGCAGTGAAGACTTGGCACAAATAATAATTCAAAATCAAAATTTCAATCAAGGTAAGTTATTATTTATTATTGGGGGTAGTAATGGTGTTAGTCAAGAGTTAAAGAATAATTCAAAAATTAAAAAACTAGCTTTTAGTCGAATTACTTTATTGCATCAATTAGCACAAGTTATTTTATTAGAGCAATTATATCGTGCATTGCAAATTATAGATAGTAGACCTTATCATAAATAATTAATTTGGAAAGGAATTAATGATGAGCAGAAAATTATTGGTGGATGATTCTTGAAGTGAATGTTTTGCTGTTGAACAGCAAAAACCTTATTTTCAAGAATTATTACAAAATATTAAAAGTGAATATCAAAAATATCGTTGCTTTCCTAATTGAGATGATATTTTTCAAGCTTTTTCTTTAACACCATTAAGTAAGGTTAAAGTTGTTATTTTGGGTCAAGATCCTTATCATCAACCAAATCAAGCGCATGGTTTGGCTTTTAGTGTTTTACCAGAAATTGCTTTGCCTTCAAGTTTAAAAAATATTTTTCAAGAATTAAAAAGTGATTTACAAATTGATAATCAACAAAATGGTTATTTAATTAATTGAGCAAAAGAGGGAGTATTTTTATTAAATACAGCTCTAACAGTTCGTCATAATATTGCTAATAGTCATAGTCATTATAATTGGCATGTTTTTACTGATAGTGTTCTGACTTATTTAAATGAAAAAAAAGAACATTTAGTTTTTATTTTATGAGGTAATAATGCTAGACAAAAAAAACAATTAATTGATACTAATAAACATTTTATTATTGAAAGTCCTCATCCTTCATTTTTTAGTGCCAATAAAGGATTTTTTGGCTCAAGACCTTTTAGTAGAACAAACAACTGATTGATTGAAAAAGGTCAAGCGCCAATTAATTGAAAATTGTCACAAAATAATTAGTGGTAGAGAAAAAACAAGTTAAAATAAAAATATTATTGTCATAAGAAATGATATGATATACTTGTTAAAATAAAGAGAATTTAATGAATGGCGGTTTAAGATGTTTTTTAAATTAAATATAATATATAACAATTTTTCTTTATTTAATGGTAAAACTGCTATTTATTTAATAATTGTTTTTAGTTTCATTATTTTATCTTTTATTCTAATTAACGTATTTTGAAGATGAGTAAGAAAAGATAAATATAAAGGTTCAAGATTTACAACTAAAAATATTGCTTATATTACCATGTTGACATCAGTTTCTGTTGTTGCAACAATTGTTGTTTCAGTGACCATTCCTATTACTGTTCTGCCACCAGTTAGACTTGCTATTGAAGGATTAATGGTTAAAATTGCAGGCTATATGTTTGGACCAGTTATTGGCATTATTTCAGCAACAATAACTGATATTTTAGTTATGCTTTTTGTTCCATCTTATATTAATCCAGTTTATATTTTTTGTATTGTCTTAACAGGATTTGTATCAGGAATTGCTGGAGTTTTGAAAATAAAATTAAAAAATTATCCTTGAGTTATTTTCCTTTTAATTAACTTATTCATGATTTTTTTCGCTGCTGGTGGCGCTTTTTTGACTTTACAGTATCCCCAAGAAAATATTTCTTTATCAGCTGGTGTAACAATGAATAAATATGCTGTTGCTGGAATTATTGTTGGTGGTGGACTATTTACTTTATTAATTATTTATATTGCTTTATTTTTTTATTGAAAAAATGGTGAAAAAAAGAAAATTCATGATATTTTGCCAATTATTCTTTTGGCAGTTTTTGCTGAATATGTTATTACTGTTTTAATTGGTTCTTATGCTGATATGAATTTTCTATCACCATCTTCATCAAAAGATTATGGTCTTACTATGATTCCTAGAATTGTTATGGCTCCAGTAAAAATTATTATTAATTCAATTATTATTTACATCACTTGAAAAACTGTTAATCCTTTAATTACTATTGATAATCTTAATTAAAAAGAGGCTATTAATGACTAATGAATTTTGAATTTGGTTGTCAAAATATCCTTCTGTTAAAAGTTTTCAAAAATTAAGGATTTTAAAAAAGAAATATTTAATTGCTGATCAAAAAATTAAATATATTCATGTTACTGGAACTAATGGGAAGGGTTCAGTTTCTAGATATTTGCAAGCAGTTCTAAGTCAAAAATTAAAGTTAAAAGTTGGATTGTTTACTTCACCACATATTTTGATTATTAATGAGAGAATAGATATTAATGATGAAGTGATTAGTGACCAAGATTTATTAAGAATTAAAGAGTTAATTATTGAGGATGTTGATAGATATCAATTAGGATTTTTTGCTATTCTAACATTAATTGCTTTAATTTATTTTCAAGAGCAAAAAGTAGATTGAGCTATTATTGAAGTTGGCATTGGTGGATTGTTAGATGCAACAAATATTGTTCCTAGTGATTATGCTGTCTTGACTTCTGTTGCTAGAGATCATAAAGAGCTTTTAGGTAGTAGTTTGTTAGTAATTTTAAAACAAAAATTAGGTATTATTAAATCATCAACTAAAAAACTTTTTGTTTCTGGTAATATTAGTATTAACTTAAAGCAAGCAACTACTAAATTAGTACCACAAAATGTTGAAATTTATTTTGCAAAAAGAATTATTAATCAGGGTTACATTTTAGAAAATCAAACTTTAGCATTACTGGTTGCTACTACTTTGTTTCCTAAATTAAATTCAGATGCAGTTTGAAAGTTGATTAGTAAAACAAAAGTTAATTTGAGATTTCAAATTGTTAGTTTTCAAGACAAAATAATTTATTTTGATGTTGCTCATAATTTAGCTGCAATTCAAGCTTTAATAAAATTAGTGAAATTAAATAATGTTGAGATTAATCAAATTATTTTTTCTGCTTTAAAAACAAAGAATCCAAAAATTTTAATTAAAAAATTAAGTAACAATTTAACAAATAATCTTTATATTTGTAAAAATGTTCATCCTTTAAGTATTAAAGCAGAAGAGTTTATTTTTGATAAGATGATTTTGCAAAAAAAAGAAAATACTACAATATTAGTAACAGGATCATGTTATTTTGTAGCACAAGTTTATCAAGAATTTTTATTAAAAGCAAAAGAATAGGGAGAATGAAATTTATGGTTTTTTTATGATTAAATATTAGTTTTGGTATTGTGTTAGCAATTGTTTTTTCATTAATTATTATTTGTGACAGAAAAAATATAAAATCTGAATTTCAAAATATTAAATTAATAGTTCTAGCAGCATTTTTAGTTGCTTTAGCAGTTTGTTTAAACACTATAATAAAAATTCTTTTAAATACTGTTATTTCAACAAAAATTTTTGAGGCTAAAATTGGTAATTTTGCTTTGGTCTTAATTGGCTTTTTTTGTGGTGGAGGTTTAGGATTTTTAGCTGGTATAGCAGCAGATTTTTTAGGTTTAATTTTTTTTAGTTCTGGTCCACCAGTTTTATTTTTTACTTTTGCAAGTGTTCTTTGATGTATTTTACCTTACTATTTAGTAAAATTATTAAATAAGTGTTGTTATGGTAATAAATGAATAATTTATTTTTATTTAATTGTGTCATATGCTTTTACTTTATTATTAATTAGTGGATTTACGCCAATTGTTTTAAAATATATGTATGAATTACCACAAGGATGATGATTGTTGTATCTACCAAGAATTATTAAATATCCACTTGATGTTACAGTCAATGGCTTATTATTAGTAGTTTCTTATCGTGTTTTGTTAAAAAGTACTAATTTAAATGATAAACTTTATCATCTAAAACTTAAAACTAAAGAAGATAGGGAATTAAACTCACAGTTAAAAACTAAGGAAGAAAAGAATGATTAAAATTTTTGATAGTATGTCAAAAACTAAAAAAGAATTGTCAACTAATAAAATTGTTAATTTATATTTATGTGGGCCGACTGTTTATAATTATGCTCATATTGGTAATATTAGACCAGTTTTAGTAATTGATGTTTTGCATCGCTTATTAATTCATCAAAAATTTCAAATTAATTATGTTCACAATATTACTAATATTGATGACAAAATTGTTCATCAAGCTCAAAAAGAACAAACAACAGAAACAGCAATAAGTGAAAAATATTTTCAAACATATTTAGCAGATTTAAGAGTTTTAAATATTTTATTCCCAACAAAGATGCCTAAGGTTACTAATTATATGTCTGAGAATATTAAATTTATTGAAGATTTAGTTAATAAGAAAAATGCTTATGTTGCTGATAGTGATGTTTATTTTCAGGTTGATAAAATTTCAAGTTATGGTATTTTATCGAAGAAGAAGTTAGCGGATTTAATTCCCAATTCAAGAATTGATAACAAAAAAAATAAATCTTCAGTTTTTGATTTTTCATTATGAAAAGATACTAATGTTGGACTAAATTGAAAAAGTCCATGGGGAAGTGGTAGGCCAGGTTGACATACAGAGTGTGCTGTTTTTATTAAAACCTTATTTAATGGTAAGACAATTAATCTTCATGGTGGAGGAATTGATTTAATTTTTCCTCATCATGAAAATGAAAGAGCGCAATTTTTAGCAGCTACCAATCAAGAATTAGCACATATTTGGTGACACAATGGTAATATTAATTTAGCAAATGAAAAGATTTCAAAATCTTTAAGCAATGTTATTTTGGTTAAGGATTTTTGTCAAAAATATCATCCCTTTATTTTGCGTTATTTAATTTTAAATCATGATCATCAGCAGCCAATTAATTTTATTGATGAGTTAATTATTGAAGCAACTAGTACAATTAAAAAGTATTGAGTAATTTTACAATTATGAAGTTATCACACTTTTATTAATAAAATTAAAATTCAGGAAATTAGATATCAAGAAAGTTATTATCAATTAGTAATTAAACATTTAAGTGATAATATTAATACAACAAATGTTTTTGCAGTAATTGCTAATATGATTAAAGAATTACATCAAGCAATTAGCAAAAAAGATTTTAGTAGTGCTAATCAAAGTATTTTTCAAACTTTAGTTTTTACTTTTGAGATTTTAGGATTTAATTTTCAATTTGGTAATTATTCAGAAGAAATTAAAAGAAAAATTGAACAGTGAGAAGAACTAAAAGTTAAGAAAAACTTTAAAGAAGCTGATATCCTTCGTGAAGAATTGCAAAATTTAGGAGTTCTGCCAAAAAATTAAATTAATATTAGATACATAAAGGAAAGATATTATGATTTCATATATTTATGGTTATCATCCAGTTTTAATGTCATTAGAAAATGAATCATTAGTAAAAGTAAAAAAAGTAATCATTGTTGCAAATAAACATCAAGATTTAGTAGCAAAATTAAAAAAGTTCAATATTATTTTTGAATATATTAGTTTAGAAAAAATGAATAATTTATTAAAAACAACAAAACACCAAAATATTTGTTTACAAGTAAAAAGCTATCGTTATTTTGATGTTAGTGAAATTTTAAATAAAGTACCCAAACATAAATTTTATCGTTTTTTAATTTGTGACAAAATCACTGATCCTCATAATTTTGGATCAATATTACGAATTGCTGCTGGAAATGATTTTGATTGTGTTGTTGTTTTAAATCGTAATCAAGTTCAAGTTAACAGTACAGTTGCTAAAGCAGCAGCAGGAGCTTTAAGTGTTGTTCCAATTTGTCAAGTTAATAATTTAAGTAACTTAATTAATTCTTTACAACAAAAACATTTTTGAATTTTAGCTGCAGATAAAAATGCTCAAGCTGTTAGTTATCAAGATTTAAAATATGACTATCATTTAGGATTAATTATTGGTAGTGAAGGGCAAGGAGTTAGTAACAATATTTTAAAAAAAACTGATTATATTGTTGCAATTCCAATGAGTAATAAAATTGAATCTTTTAATGCTAGTGTAGCTTGTGGTATCATTGCTAATCATATTTATTTAAAAAGTAATACAAATAATTAATAAAATTGGTTAGTTTCAAATTTTTGCTTTATCTTAATTATTAGCAATCTTTATATTAAGATAAAGAAAGGAAATATCTATGAATGATGAAGAGTTACTTTATTTATTTGTTGTGGTTAAAAATGAATGAGCATTTAATTGTTTGTATCAAAGATATCAAAATGTTATTGATGTTTTAACAAAGAAAATTTTTTATAAATTTTTTACTTTACCTTTAGAATTAAGCGACTTACAAAGTGTTACTTATTTGATTTTTTATCAAACTATTGTTAGTTTTCAAATTAAGAAAAATAAAAGTTTTAAAAATTTTTTATTAATTAATTTAAAATGAGGATTGTTGAAATATATTAAAAAATATCTTACTAAGAATCATCAAATTCTTAATTTAGCAGTTCAATATCAAGATTATTTTTTTGATGATAGTTTAAATTATCAAGAAAGTTTTAATTATTTTGATTTTGTTGATTTAATTGATTTAAAATTAAGTTTTTATGAAAAAAATGTTTTACAATTAAAATATCAGGGATTTTCTAATCAAGAAATTATGACAAAATTAAATTTAAGTTACAAGCAAGTTGATAATGCTTTTCAAAGAGTAAGTTTAAAACTTAAAAACATTAAAATATATTAGTTTAAGAATAGTTTTTATAAATATAAGGAGAACTAATGTTGAAACCACTAGCAACAATTTTAAGACCAAAAACTTTACTTGATGTAATAGGGCAGGCTCATTTAATTAATTCAAAAAATGGTGTTATTTTTAAAATTATTGAAAAACAATTTTTACCATCATTAATCTTACATGGTTTGCCAGGAACTGGAAAAACTTCTCTAGCCCAAGTAATTGCCCAAGAATTAAAGATGCCTTTTACTGTTTTTAATGCTGCAACTGATAGCAAGCAAGATTTAGAAAAAATAGTTACTTTAGCAAAAAAAGAAAGTAACTATTTATTAATTATTGAAGAAATTCATCGAATGAATCGTGATCGTCAAGATTTGTTATTACAGGATTTAGAGCAAGGAATTTTTGTTTTAATTGCTTGTACTAGTGAAAATCCATATTTTGTTGTTAATCCTGCTTTAAGAAGTCGTTGCTTAATTATGGAACTAAAACCAATTAGTAATGAAGAAATGTTTAGTAGTTTAAAAAGAATAATTCAAGAAAGTAAAATTTTTAAACTTGATATCACTGATGAAGCTTTAAAGAAAATTTGTGTACTTGCTAGTGGTGATTTAAGAGTAGCAATTAATATTTTAGAATTAAGTAATAAGTTATATCCCGATACTAAAATTGATTTTAAATTAATTAGTAAATTAGTTTTAAAAGCTAATTCTTGAAATTTTAAAGAAGGAAATGAACATCATGATTTAAAGTCAGCATTGCAAAAGTCAATTAGAGGTAGTGATGTTGATGCAGCAATATATTATTTAGCAAGATTGTTAGCCAGTGGTGATTATGAGGGGTTATTAAGAAGACTTTTAATAATTGCCTATGAAGATATTGCTTTAGCTAATCCTGCTATTTGTTTGAGAGTGCAAGGAGCAATTACAGCTTTTCGTCAGATTGGTATGCCAGAGGGAATAATTCCTTTAGGTTTAGCAGTGGTTGAAATGGCATTAAGTGAGAAATCTAATAGTACTAATAAAGCAATTCAAAAAGCTTATGCTGATGTTTTAGCAGGAAAAATTTATTCCATTCCTGAATATCTAAGAAGTAGTGTTTCATTTAGTAAGAAAAAAGATTATAAATATCCACCTAATTTTAAAAATTCTTATGTTAAACAACAGTATCTACCAAAGGAATTATTAAATGTTACTTATTATGTTGCAAATTCTAATAGTGTTTATGAAAGAAAAATTAATCAATTGTATCAACAATTTATTAACAAAAATGATTTGTAAAATTTTAATAGATTCGTTTTAAAGATAAAGCAATGACAGGATAAATTAAAGCAGTAAGAATTAATTCTGGTAGATAATTTGTAATTAGAATTATTCAACTAAAAAATTTAAAAATAGTTTCTAAATTTAAATTTTGATAAATTATAGGACCTAATTTATAAACAAAAATCAAAACAAATAGAGTATTAAATGTTGTAACAATAAATGCTAAGAAAACTTTTTTAGCAAAATTATTGATTTTAATATCTCTAATAATAAAAGCTATTGCTCCTGTTACAGTTCCCATTAATATTCTTGGCACAATTGAAAATAAAGGATTTATGAAAATAAAAGATGTTACAGAAGGATATATAGCAGCTTGAATTAAAGAAGTAAGACCAAATAAGAAACCATATAAAATGCCACAAATAATTAAGTTTATTTGGGTTGTTAGATTAAGGATTTCTAAACTAATTAAAAATAAAGCTGGCATTAGTGTAATCTTAAAAATTCCAATTGGTATATAGCCTAATCATGGAATCAAAGCAAAAAGTAAAAAAATGCTAACAAGAATACTATTGATGGTAATATGACGAATGTTTATTTTCATTAAATTGAGTTTCCTTTTGTTTCCTTGATTATTGTAAAGGTTTTTTGAATTATTTTTAATTAAATTGACAGTTATTTTAATTAATACTATAATTAAAAAGTGATTTTTAGGTGAGAAAATGAGTGATAAGATAATTTTAATTTGTTCAGTCTGTTTAAATAGGAATTATTATAATTATAAAAATAAATTGTATCATAATGCAAGATTAGAGTTAAAAAAATTTTGTCCTCATTGTAAAAAGCATACATTACATAAAGAATCTAGATAGGAGGCTTTGTTCATGGCAAAAAAATCTAAAAAAGATAATAAAAATCAGCAAAATAAAACAGAAAAGCTGCAAATAAACCATGAAAAAGTTGAATTATTAAAAAATAAATTTAATATCTTAAGAAGAGTTAAGCCTTTAAAATTTAGAAAATCAAAAAGTAATTATGAAAAATTTGATCCTAAAAAAATTGATCGAAATAAAATTATTGACATGAATGCAATATGAGAAAAAACAAGAAAAGAAAGAACAGCTGAAGAAAAATTTTATTATCGTAAAGATGCAAGAACTTATCATAAATATTTCTTTTTATATTTATCTAGAGAAATAAGAAGAACTAGATGAACACCAAGAAAGGAATTAAACAAAAAGTTTTGAGTTACGATTTTGTTTATTACTTTTTTTGCAGGTTTATTTGCATTACTTGATTGAGGATTAATAGCATTGTTTCGTATTGCTAAAATTACTTAAATGAAAAATGGAGATGTTTACAACTAATGAATAAAAAAAATGAAGATATTAAAAATACTAATAGTCCTCAAAATACAGAAGAATTACAAAAATATGCCCAATGATATGTTATTAACTGTAATAAAGGCCATGAAAAAAGAGTTTATGAAGATTTAAAGCAAAAAATTGAAACTTTAAATTTAAAAGATAAAATTTTTGACATTAAAATTGTTGAAGAAATAGTAACTAATAAAGATAAAAAAACTGAAGTAAAAAATGTTTTTCCAGGTTATATTTTTGTTAATATGATTATGACTGATGAAACTTGATATGATATTCGTAATACTCCAGGAGTAACTGGGTTTATTGGTTCTAGTGGAAGGGGAATTAAGCCACTTCCTTTGTCAGAAAAAGAAGTTAACACAATGTTGTATCGTGGTGCTCATAAGCAAGTTAAGAAAGAACCTGCTGTTAAGAAAGATAAAAGTGAAGAACGTGATTTTGATTTAAATGATTATGTTCATATTATTTCAGGAGCTTTAAAAGGTCATGAAGGTCAAATTTCTCAATTAGATGATGATAAAGGCGTTGCAACAGTTAATATTGATTTCTTTGGTAGATCTACTCCAGTAAAAGTAGAATATAATTGTTGCAAAAAAATTGCTTCTTAATTATTTATTTAGTTTAAAAAAAACTTTTTAATTTTTAATTAAAAAGTTTTTTTTATTTTCATTAGCATCAATATTGTATTTGTGAAATAGTAAAAAATAATATGGTTAATTTATTTTGTTAGTTTTGAATATAATTAGGAGCTTCTTTAATTATTTCAACATCGTGAGGATGAGATTCTTTTAATCCAGCATTAGTGATTTTTACAAATTTTGCTTTATTTCTTAAATCTTCAATATTTTTACTTCCAGTATAACCCATACCACTTTGCAAACCACCGACCAATTGAAAAATTACATCTTTGACTTTTCCTTTAAATGGTACTCTTGCTTCAATTCCTTCTGGAATAAGTTTTGTTGTTCCTTTTTGAAAGTAGCGATCACTACTTCCTCTTTTCATAGCAGCAAGTGAGCCCATACCAACATAAGTTTTATATTTTTTACCGTTAGCAATTATTTCTTCTCCTGGGGCTTCTTCTGTTCCAGCAAAAATATTTCCAAGCATTACTGAATGTGCTCCTGCAGCAATAGCTTTGACAATATCACCTGAATATTTAATTCCTCCATCAGCTATTAGTGTTATATTTTTATCTTGTGCTCAAGTATAGATTTCATTGATAGCAGATATTTGTGGTACACCAACTCCAGCAATAACTCGTGTTGTGCAAATACTGCCAGGACCAACTCCGATTTTAACACAATCAGCCCCAGCATCATATAAATCTTGAGCAGCTTTTGCAGTACAAATATTTCCAACAATAAGATCAATATTTTGATATTTTTCTTTAATTTTTTTTACAGTTTCAATAATTCCTTTACTATGACCATGGGCTGAATCAACAACTAAAGCATCAACTTCTGCTTGAATTAAAGCATCAACTCTTTTTATTGTGTCTTGATCAATACCAACTGCAGCTGTAACTCTTAATCGACCTTTATTATCTTTACAAGCATTAGGATAGTCAATTGTTTTATCAATATCTTTAGTTGTGATTAAACCTGTTAGTGTGTTTGTTTCATCAACAATAGGTAATTTTTCAATTTTATGTTTGAGTAATATTTGTTTAGCTTGATTGAAGTTTGTTTTTGGATTTCCTGTGATTAAATTTTCTTTAGTCATGATTTTTTCAACTGGAACAGAAAAATCTTCAAAATATTTTAAATCTCTATTAGTTACAATACCAATTAATTTTTTATTTTCATCAACTACTGGTAAACCAGAAATTTTATATGTAGCCATAATTTTTTTAGCTTGTGCTACTGTTGTCAGTTTTTCAATTGTTATTGGATTTGTTATAAGGCCTGATTCATTTCGCTTAACTTTTTGTACTTCTAAGGCTTGTTCTTCAATTGTTAGATTTTTATGAATAACACCAATTCCTCCTGCTCTAGCAATTGCAATTGCTAGAGCAGATTCAGTTACTGTATCCATAGCAGCAGACAAAATAGGAATATTTAGTTGGATATTTTTTGTTAGTTTTGTTTTTAAATTAACTTCATTTGGTAAGACCTCAGAATAACTAGGAACTAAAAGAACATCATCAAAAGTAATGCCTTCGCTAATTATTTTGTTACTTAAATTATTTTTACTCATATTTTATTTTCCTTTCTATTCTCATTCTATTGTTCCAGGTGGTTTAGAAGTAATATCATAAACCACCCGATTTATTTTTTTTACTTTGTTAATTATTTCATTAACAACTTCTTCTAAAAAATTTCAAGGTAAATGAGTTGTTGTTGCTGTCATAAAATCAATAGTTTCAATACATCTTAAAGCAACAAGATAATCATATGTTCTGTTGTCTCCCATTACACCAACAGTTTTTACTGGTAGTAAAGTGACGAATGCTTGAGATACTTTGTCATATAAATTTTCTTTTATTAATTTGTTAATAAAGATATTATCAGCTTCTTTTAAAATATCACATTTTTCTTTTGTAACTTCACCAATTACTCTAATTGCTAAACCTGGTCCTGGAAATGGATGACGATTAATCATTACATCAGGTATTGCTAATTCTTTTCCTACTTGTCTTACTTCATCTTTAAATAAATTTCTTAAAGGTTCAAGTAGTTTAAAGTTTAGGTTTTCAGGTAAGCCACCAACATTATGATGTGATTTTATTACTTTTGAGCTATGATTTTTTGCAGAAGATTCAATTACATCAGAATATATGGTTCCTTGAGCTAGAAATTTAACATTATTTAATTTTTTTGCTTCAGCACTGAATATTTCAATAAAATTATGACCAATAATTTTTCTTTTTTTTTCTGGTTCAGTTACACCTTTTAAAGTGCTATAAAATTGTTCACTAGCATCAATTAATTTAATATTGATATCAAACTCTTTTGCATAAATATCCATTACTTTTTTCGTTTCATTTTTTCTTAGTAAGCCTGTATCAACGAAAATGCATGTTAGTTGTTTACCAATTGCTTTTGCAATTAACACAGCAGTAACACTAGAATCAACACCTCCTGATAGTCCTAAAATAACTTGTTCATTACCAACAGTTGCTTTAATGTCTGTAATCTTTTCTTTGATAAATTCTTTCATTGTTCAGTCTTTGTTACATTTAGTGATTTTAAAAAGAAAATTTTCAATTATTTGAGTACCAAATTCTGAATGAGTAACTTCAGCATGAAATTGAATGCCATAGATATTTCTTTTTATATTGGCAATTGCTGCAATACTAGCATCAGAATGAGCTAATTGAATAAAATTTTTAGGCATTATAGTTAGATGATCTGCATGACTCATTCAAACTTGTGATTTGTTTCTAACATTGGTAAATAATTGATTTTCTTTATTATCTAGATAACTATCTAAATAAAGTGTTGTTTTACCAAATTCTTGACTGTCTGCTAATTCAATTTTACCACCAAATATTTCAGTAATTAGTTGCATGCCATAACAAACACCTAAGATTGGTAAATTTAAGTTAAAAATTTCTTTATCAATTGTATAGGCATCTTTTGCATAAACACTTGCAGGACCACCAGATAAAATAATTCCTTTTAAATTATGATATTTTCTTAATTCATTAACATTTGTTTGAAAAGATATAACTTCAGCATAGACATTTAGTTCTCTAATTCTTCTTGCTAGTAATTGCGTATATTGACTTCCATAATCTAAAATAATTATTTGTGTCTTCATCTAGTTCTCCTTAAAATAAAATACAGAAAAAATGTAATTTAATTATAAATATTTTACTCTTATAGTATATTATTGTAAACATCTTGATATTTGTAAAATTTACTTATTATTTGCTAGTTTTTAAATTCAAAATTTCTTGCAGTTTTTTTCTGTTAATGTTATCATTTATCAGTACTATTTAATAGTGCCAAGTGGAAGATTTAATCGATATTACCACAATTGAGAACTAAAAAAGGAGAATGTTGCTCATGGCTCAATTTAAAGATCCAAATATTAATCGAATTGCTATAATTCAATTACCTGCTGGTATGGCTAAGCCAGGTGCTAGTTTAGCTTCATTTGGTATTGATATGCCAAGATTTTGTCGTGAATTTAATGACAAAACTAAAGATCAAAAAGATGAAACTAATCCAGTTCCAATTCCAGTTAAGCTTATTGCTTTCAAGAATAAAGATTTTAAGTTTGAACTTAAAACTCCACCAACAACTTTTTTAATTAAAAAAGTTTTAAAACTTGGAAAAGGAAGTTCTAATGCTAAGTTAACAAAAGTTGCTACTTTAACTAAAGAACAAATTACTGAAATTGCTAAAATTAAGATGCCTGATTTAAATGCTTATGATTTAGAAACTGCAATTAAAATTGTTGCAGGTACTGCTAAAAATATGGGTATTAATATTAGTGAGTAAGGTGAGTTGATATGAATAAGAAAAGTAAAAGATATCAAGAATTAGCAAAGTTAGTAAATAAAACAACAATATATTCTTTAGATCAAGCAATACCATTAGCAAAACAAACATCAACTTTAAAATTTGATGCAACAGTAGAAGCTGTTTTTCGTCTAAATCTTGATCCTAAAAAAGCTGAACAAATGCTTAGAGGTTCAATTATTTTACCAGAAGGAACAGGTAAAAGTCAAAAAGTATTAGTAATTACTACTACAAAAGAAAAAGAAGCTGTTGAAGCAGGAGCAGATATTGTTGGTGATAAGGAAATGATTACTAAAATCCAAGGTGGATTCCTTGATTTTGATATCATTGTTGCAACTCCAGAAGTTATGTCAGAATTAGGAAAAATTGGTAAAATTTTAGGACCAAAAGGTTTGATGCCAACTGCTAAATTAGGAACAGTAACAACTGATGTTGTAAAAGCAATTAATGATATTCGTAAAGGCAAAATTGAATATCGTGTTGATAAAAATGGTAATATTCATGTTATTTTAGGAAAAGTTTCTTTTTCAGAAGATAAATTGAAAACAAATTATCAAACAATTTTAAATACTTTAAAAAAAGCAAAACCTGCAACTGTTAAGGGTGTATATATTAAAAATATTAGTATTAGTACAACTATGGGTCCAGGAATAAAAGTAGCAATTGAAGAATAGTAAAAAAATCACCTTGAAGGTGATTTTTTTGTTGCTTAGTAAATTTAATATTAGTAAAATTTTGTTTTCTTTTGGCTTGATTTTTTTGTATAATTTATATGTTATTAATTTTAAGAAGACTTGTTTATAAAGAAAGGAAAGATATCAATGCGTTTTTTAACATGATTTAAGAAACAAAATTGAGGAATTAAGGTTGGTTATATTTCATTGGTAGTTAGTATTATTGCTTTAGCACTAGGACTAATTTTAATTAGTGTAGCTAATTTTGTTCCTAAAGATTCTAATATTCATCCTGATACTAATCCTTTAGTTGGAAATGGTTTTGAAATTATTTTTAAAAATGGTATTTCTAAGTTTTTAACTTCACAAGGATATTGAGATTTTAAAAAAGATTTATCTGTTTGACCTGGTTTTGTTTCTGCTCCTTTAGTTCAGTTGATAGTGGGAATTGTTTTCTTAATAATTATCTGACCAATTTTTGCTGGTGTAGCTTTATTAACTTTATTAGGTGGTTATTTTAAAAGATGATTATATTCTTAAAAGAAATTCGTTAGTTTATGAAGAGAAATAATAAAGTTTCTTTATTAGATTGAAGATTCAAATTAGGAATTTTTCTTTTAGTCTTAAGTTTTCTTATTTTAATTGTCGCCTTAATTTTAATACCAACTGCTAATTTTACTGATCGATTTGATTCATATTTAGGAAATGGATTTTGAGCATTAAATCATTATAGTTTAAAAGATTTATTATTTGCTTGAACTGATCTTGATGATCAAGCTATTATTACTGGTTTTTTAAGTCATCCATTTTTACAGGTTTTTATTGCTCTTCTTTTTCTTGTGTTCTTATTTCCATTATTAATAATTTTAAGCAGTGCTTTGATTTTAAGATGATGAATTAAAACTAGAATTTAATAGAGTTAGATATTTTTTAAATTTATTTATTATAGATAGAAATTAATCAAAAAATTGATTAATTTCTTTTTTTTGTAACTTTCATCAAAAAATATAAACTAATTATATAATTAGCTTATAAATAGATGAGTGGCAATATGGAATTAAATAAAGAACAAACTGAAAAAAATAAATGGCAAAAAGAAACAACAATGAGAACGCAAACTCTTCAGTATAAATTAAAACAGGGAGCATTTTTTACTAGTTTAAAGCCATGACACGCAATTTTTATTATGGTCGTACCAACAATTATTTCAGTTGTTGTTTTTTCAACTTATCAAATTTTTGGTAAGTTAATTGTTACACAATGAGGTTGAAGTAGTATTATTTTTCATTATCGTTTTATTATTGATATCACTCCAGATGAAGCATTGCAAATAGTTAATATTGCTACAACTTATGCTACTATACCTTATTTAATTGCTGTTTCTTTTGCTTTGTTAATTTCAATTAATTATAGTAAAAGTAAAATTGAAAAAACAACTCATTCTTTTGGAAATGGTTGTTTAATTTCTCTTCTTTCTTCAATAGTTTTTATGATTGTTATGAATTTTATTATTCCTTCAATTATTGAGTTTCAAACTGGCTCAGCATTAGTTATTAATCATAATATTAGAAAAATTATTTTTGATGAAGCAGTTAGATTTTCACGAATATTAGTTTTAGCTTCGCCATTATTATTTTTTGCTAATTTTTTCTTATCGTTACTACGTAATGAAGGCAAAATAATTATTAGTACTCTTATTATTGTTATTTCTTGTCTTATTAATATTATGATAGTTTTTATTTTTGTTATCCCAGCAAATTTAGGAATTGTAGGAACAGCATATGCAACAATAATTACTTGGTTTTTAATTTTTATTATTGCAATTATTTTAATTTATTATGATGATTTAGATATGAGAATTAATTTTCATCATTTAAAATTAAAACCAGCTTTAATACTTAATTTTTTAATTATTGGTCTTATTTCTTTATTAGAAACTGCAGGTCAAAGTATTTTGATTATAATGATAGTAAAGATTTTAAATACCTTATCACCATTAATTAATTATCCTAATGGTACAGTTAATGTTAGTATTTCAGTTTATATTCAACTTTATGGTGCTATTATACCATGGTTAGTTTTAATTAATGCTTTATGTATTGGTGTTAGTCAAGGTGCAAGAATTTTACTTGGTTATGTTTATAGGACAAAAAATTATTATTATTTTTGACAATTAACATGAAGATTAATTATTTTATTGTTAGTACTTTTAAGTCTTTTTTTACTGTTGGTTGGCTTATTTGGAGAATATTTGATGAATATTTTTGGAATTAATTTAGCAATGGCTAAATATTTTAAAAGTTATATTATCATCTATTTTGCTTTTTATCCACTAGCAACTTTACATTTTAGTGCAATTTTATTTTATCAAGGAATTAATCGTTCTAAAATTGCTTTACTTGCTAGTTTGCCAAAAACAATTATTATGCCAATATTATGTTTGAGTTTAGGTTATATATTTGCTAGAAATACAAGTAATGGTTTTTATTTTTATATGTTAGTTGGTTTTATTGATTTATTTTCTGCTTTTATTTTGCTACCAATGTTGATTACTACTTTTAGTAAATTAAGACCATGGCAAGACTTTGATATGATAGAAGTTGAAACTTTAAATTTAAAGTAAGAAATAAAAAGTGCTTAATTAATTGATTAAGCACTTTTTATTTTTTTATGAGTCAAAATTTTGAATTTTAGTTTTTAAATCTTTAGCAACATTTAGTTTAATTACTTTTTTGGCAGGAATACGAATGTTTTCTCCAGTTTTTGGGTTTCTGCCATTTCTTGCTTTATAATTAGTAATTTTAAAAGTACCAAAACCTCTAATTTTTACTTTTTGTCCTTTAATTAATGATGCAGAAATACCACTAAAAATTTTATTAACTATTTCTTGATAGTGTTTATCAGACATATTTAATTCTTTTTTAGTGTTTTCAATAATTTCATTTTTTTTCATTAATCTTTAACCTTTCCTTTCATTTTAATGAAATAAATTAAATATTTGAAATATATCTCCATTATAGCAAAATTAATATTAATGTTGGTTTTAAAGCATAATTGGTTACTTTATGTTTTATTTTTCAAAAAAATTAGATTCAAAAAAATGAGTAAACTATAGCAGATTTATTTTTATAACATAGTCTTACTAAAATAGTTTTTCATATTGTTAAATTATTTAGTAAAATTCTCACTTAGATGATAAAATAATCTAAGAATTATTTTATTATTTTATGGAGGGAGAATTTTAATGCCAGAATCAAAAGTTAAATCAAATTTACAAAGAAAAGTAATTGATAATAACAAACCTTTGGTTGAACTTAAAAATATCACTAAGATATATAAGAATAAAATTGCTTTAGATAGTATTGATTTTGTTATTAATCCAGGTGATCGAATTGGAATTATTGGAGCTAATGGTTCAGGTAAATCAACTATGAGTGAAATCATTGGTGGAATTCGACAACCAACTTCTGGAAAAGTAATTCGTCAAGCGAATTTAGTTATAGGACTACAATTTCAAGATTCAAAATATCCAATTGGAATTTCTGTTATGGATATGATTAAATACTATCTTTATACTTTTAGTGTTGAAATGAAAGAGTCACAATTAAGAGAATTATTAAGGACTTATCAAATTAGTGGTTTTGAAAATAAATTTATTGAATCTCTATCAGGAGGTCAACAGCAACGTTTAAATATTTTATTAAGTGTAATTCATGATCCTGATTTAGTTATTTTAGATGAAGTTTCTACAGGTTTAGATATTGAAGTTCGTGCTCAAATTTTTGATTTTTTAAAAGAAAATATTGTAAAAAAGCAAAAAGCAATGATTTTAGTAACACATATGATGAGTGAAGTTGAAGATTTTTGTGAAAAATATATTTACATTCATAATGGAGTTATTAAAGAAGCAGGTCAAGTTAAAGATTTGATTAAAAAATATGGTTCAGTTCATAACTATACTTGAAAAATGTTTGAAGAAAACAAAAAAGCTGATTTAAAAAGACAATATGAAATAGAAGAGGAAAAAGTAAAAGAATCTAAACAAAAAGCAAAAGTTAAAGTTGATAAATTAATTAGTGAAAATAAAGATTATGGTAAGAATTTACCATTAATTTCTTTAATGCTTAAATATTACTATAAAGGTTTCTTTGTCCCATTTTTTTTACTAGCATATCCAATTTTAATTTTATTCTTACAAGGATTTGCTTTTAGTGGTATGGAAAGAGATCCAGTTACAGGGATACTACCGCTTCATAGTTTAGTAGGATCAATTAGTATGGTGCAAGCAATGTCAGTTGGAATCTTTATTATTCCACAAACAATTTTAGAATTTAAAAATAGTGTTCTTATGAAACGGATAGGTGCAACTAATATTCGACCAGTATTTTTTGTTATTTCAGTAATTTTTATTGGTTTTATCTTTATTATTTTAGCATTTTTTTGAACATTGCTGTGAGCAGGAATTTTCTTTGGTCATAAGCTTGGTTGAAAAACAGTGTCTTTACCAGATGATATCTTACCATCAATTCCTTTTTTAGCACTGTTAATCATTACTTCAATTAGTGTGGGCATGATGTTTGCTTCTATGTTCAAATCAACAACTTCTTTTATTGCTGTTTCTAATGTTTTTTATCTACCAGTAGCGTTTTTAAGTGGTGGATTTATTCCAATTGAATTAATTAATAATAATAATGTTTTAAAATATGTTAGTTATATTAATCCATTTAAATATTGTTTAGATCCTTTCTTAGCAGCATGGAATGGTCAATTTGTTTTCCAAACCGTTTATTATGCTTATATTCCAATTTCTCTTGTAATTATTGGTGGATGTATTGGATTTGCAGGATGAAAATTACGTTGACAAGCATAACTTAGTTTTATTTGTCCAAAAAAAACTTTTTAATTTAATTAAGAAGTTTTTTTTATTTTTATCCTTTATTAATTATCTTAGTTTATCTCAATTTAAAATTAATTTTTTTTAGAAATCTTTTTAAATTTAATTGACTATTATAGTATTTATCGGTATTATATTTAAGGAATTATTTTTATGATACACACGGGATTGTGTAAATAAATAATGTTCAGAAATTTACAATTAAGGAGATTTATTTAATGCCTACAATTAATCAATTAGTTCGTCATGGCCGTAAAATAAAGAAGTATAAATCAAAATCTCCAGCTTTAAATGTTGGATACAATACTTTAGAAAAACGTGCAACTAAGATTAGTTCACCACAAAAACGTGGGGTAGCTGTTCGTGTTGGAACTATGACACCTAAAAAACCTAACTCAGCTTTAAGAAAATATGCTCGTGTGCGTTTAAGTAACACTATGGAAGTAACTGCTTATATTGGTGGTGAAGGACATAACTTGCAAGAACACTCAATTATTCTAATTCGTGGTGGAAGAGTAAAAGACCTTCCTGGAGTAAGATATCATGTTGTACGAGGAACTTTTGATACTGCTGGTGTAGCTAGCCGTAATCAAGGACGTTCATTATATGGAACAAAAAAACCTAAAAAGGCTAAGTCTTAAGAAGGAGTATTTGAAAAATGAGTAGAAAAAATCAAGCAATCAAACGTGAATTAGTTCTTGATCCAGTATTTGATTCAAAACTTGTAACTCAATTAATTAATGCAATTATGGTATCGGGTAAGAAAAGTTTAGCAAGAAAGATAGTATATAACGCATTTAATATTGTCCAAGAAAAATCAACTGAAAAACCTTTAAAGGTTTTTGAAAAAGCAATTGAAAATATTAAACCACAATTAGAAGTTAAAACAAGAAGAATTGGTGGAGCAAACTATCAAGTTCCAATTGAAGTAAGTGAAGCAAGAAAAACTACGTTAGCAATTCGTTGATTAGTATCTTATGCAAGAATAAGAAATGGTAGAACAATGGAAGATAAGTTGGCATTAGAAATTTTTGATGCTTCTCAAGGAAATGGTTCTGCGATTAAAAAGCGTGATGAAATTCATCGTACAGCTGAAGCTAATAAAGCTTTTGCTCACTATAAATGATAATTTTATTGATAAATTAAGGAGAAGTTATGGCCAGAGAATATTCGTTAAATAATACAAGAAACATTGGTATTATGGCTCATATTGATGCAGGAAAGACAACAACAACAGAAAGAATCCTTTTCCACACTGGTAAGATTCATAAGATTGGTGAAGTTCATGAAGGAGCTGCAACCATGGATTGAATGATTCAAGAGCAAGAACGTGGAATTACTATTACTTCTGCTGCAACAACTGCATTTTGAACTTATAATAACAATAAATATCGAATTAATATTATTGATACTCCAGGTCACGTTGATTTTACTGTTGAAGTTGAACGCTCATTAAGAGTTTTAGATGGAGCAGTGGCAGTGTTAGATGCACAATCAGGAGTAGAACCTCAAACTGAAACTGTTTGAAGACAAGCAACAAAATATAAAGTTCCAAGAATTGTTTTTGCAAACAAGATGGATAAAATTGGTGCTAATTTTGCTAATTCAGTAGCTACATTGCATTCTCGTTTAGGTGCAAAAGCATTTGCTATTCAATGGCCAATTGGTGCTGAAAATGATTTTACTGGAATTATTGATTTGATTACTTTAAAAGCTTATCAATTTGATGGTAAGCCACAAGAAATCTATCAAGAAATTGAAATTCCTGAACATTTAAAATCAGAAGTTGATGAAAGAAGATTAATGTTGATTGAAGAAGTAGTTCATCATGATGATGCTTTATTAGAGAAGTATTTAGAAGGACAAGAAATTTCAATTCCTGAAATTAAAAAGGTTATTCGTGAATTAACAATTAAAGCAGAATTTTTCCCAGTGTTGTGTGGTAGTGCTTTTAAAAATAAAGGTGTTAAGTTAATGTTGGATGCTGTTGTAGATTATCTACCATCTCCACTTGATGTCCCTGCAATTAAAGGAATTATTCCTACTGGTGAAGAAGTTGAAAGAAAAGCTTCAGATCAAGAACCATTTGCTGCTTTAGCATTTAAAGTTATGACTGATCCTTATGTTGGAAGATTAACATTTATTAGAGTTTATTCAGGAACATTAAAATCAAGTTCTTATGTCTTAAATTCAACTAAAGATAACAAAGAACGTGTTGGTCGAATTTTACAAATGCATGCTAATCATCGTGAAGATATTAATCAACTTTATGCTGGTGATATCGCTGCTATTGTTGGGTTAAAATCATCAACAACTGGTGATACTTTATGTGATGAAAAACATGAAATTGTGCTAGAATCAATGATTTTTCCTGAACCAGTTATTTCTTTAGCTTTAGAACCAAAAACTAAAGCTGACCAAGAAAAAATGAGTTTAGCATTAGGAAAATTAGCTGAAGAAGATCCAACATTTAGAGTAAGTGCTGATTATGAAACTGGTCAAACAATTATTTCTGGTATGGGCGAGTTACATTTAGATATTTTAGTTGATCGTTTATCAAGAGAATTTAATGTTCAAACTAATACTGGTAATCCACAAGTTGCTTATCGTGAAACAATTAAAGCAATTTGTGAACGTGCTGAAGGAAAATATATTCATCAATCTGGAGGTAGAGGTCAATATGGTCATGTAATCATGAAGTTAGAGCCGAACCCAAATAAAGGGTTTGAGTTTATTGATAAAATTGTTGGTGGTAAGATTCCAAGAGAATATATCAAGCCAGTACAAGAAGGATTAGAGGAATCTTTAGAGAATGGTCTAATTGCTGGTTATCCAGTAATTGATGTTAAGGCAACCTTATATGATGGTTCATTTCACCCAGTTGATTCATCAGAACGTGCCTTTAATATTGCTGCTTCTAAAGCATTACAAGATAATAAAGATAAATTAAAGCCAATTTTATTAGAACCAATTATGGATGTTGAAGTTGTTGTACCAGCTGATTATTATGGATCTGTTGTTGGTAAGATTTCTGGAAAACGTGGAACAATTGAAAATGATGAAACTCGTGGTGATGCTTCAGTAATTAAGTGTAAAGTTCCATTAGGAGAAATGTTTGGTTATGCTACAGAACTTCGTTCAATGACACAAGGAAGAGGAACATATACTATGACTTTTTCTCATTATGCTGAAGCTCCAAAATCAGTTACTGATCAAATTGTTGGTAAATATGAAAAATCTAGAATTGTAAAAAAGTAAGAAATTATTGCATATTAAGTAAAATTACATTAAAATTATTGTTGGTTTATTTAGTTAAAATGTTAAATACTAAAAGCTAAATTTTATTCAAATGAAAAAAAATAAAAAACAAAACATTTTTAAAATAGGAGGAAAAAAATGGCTGAAATTAAAAAAACTACACCAGGAAAAGCAGATAAAAAGGCTACACCAGGAGCAAAAGCAGAGTTTGTTCGTGATAAAATTCATGTTAATGTTGGAACAATTGGTCATGTTGATCACGGAAAAACAACTTTAACTGCTGCTATTACTAAATTTTGTAGTGATCATGTAAGTGAAGGATATAAAGGAAATTATATCGCTTATGATAATATTGATCGTGCTCCAGAAGAAAGAAAACGTGGTATTACAATTAATACTGCTCATGTAGAATATGAAACTCCAATTCGTCATTATGCTCATGTTGATTGTCCAGGTCACGCTGATTATATTAAAAACATGATTACAGGAGCTGCACAAATGGATGGTTCAATTTTAGTTGTTTCTGCAACTGATGGACCAATGCCACAAACTCGTGAACACTTATTATTAGCTCGTCAAGTTGGTGTTAAAGACATTGTTGTATTTTTAAATAAATGTGACATGGTTGATGAGCCAGACTTAATAGAACTTAATGATGTTGAAGTTCGTGGATTACTATCAGAATATGGCTTTGATGGTGATAATGCAACTATTATTCATGGTAGTGCTAAAGGTGCTCTTGATGGTAAAGCTGAATGAGTAGAAAAAATTCGTGAATTATTAACTGCTCTTGATACAAAAATTCCTGATCCTATTAGAGATATTGAAAAACCATTATTATTGGCTATTGAAGATGTTTTTAGTATTTCTGGAAGAGGAACTGTTGTTACTGGAAGAATTGAAAGAGGAAAAGTTAAAACTGGTGAAGAAGTTGAAATTATTGGTTTAGATAAGCAAACTATTAAGACAATTGTAACTGGTGTTGAAATGTTTAAGAAAATCTTACCATTTGCTCAAGCTGGAGATAATGTTGGGCTTTTATTAAGAGGAGTTAAACGTGAAGAAGTTGAACGTGGACAAATTATTGTTGCACCAGGTAGTGTAAAATCTTATAAAAATTTTAAGGCAACAATTTATGTTTTAAAAAAAGAAGAAGGTGGAAGACATACTCCATTCTTTGCTAACTATCGTCCACAATTTTACTTCCGTACTACTGATGTAACTGGTGAAGTTCATGAAATTACTGATATGAATGATAAGAATAAAGTAGAAATGGTACAACCAGGTGATACTGTAACAATTAGTGTTAAGTTACTAAAAAATATTGCTCTTGAAGATGGAACAGAATTCTCTATTAGAGAAGGTGGAAAAACTGTTGGAGCAGGTACTGTTACTAAAATTATTGGTTAAGATAAGAAATATCAAAAAAAAGAATGAAAACTAATTCATTCTTTTTTTATTAAATTTTTTATATTTAAGAACGAGAATAATTTACAATCTAGTTAGTTAATTGGTTTATAATAAAAGTAGAATTTATCTTTTAGAAAGAAAGAAAGTTAATGAAACATTATAATGTAAATGGTATTAAATTAGATATTGATCAAATTGCTGTTGAAAAGTTTCTTGATGAAATTAGTTATCCAATTGCAATTGTTGATTTTGAAACTTTTAGAACTTTACAAAAAAATGATTTTTCATCTCAAATTAAAAAAGATTTTTTTGAAAAAATTTTTTCTGTTGCATTTTTAATTGTTAACAGACCTGAGGATTTAACAATTTCAAAGTTAACTAATAAAAAATTACGTCTTTTTTCAAAGACAGAATTACCAAAAGAAAAAAGGTTAGATAATTTTAATAATTTATTATCATTTCAATTGATTTTTTTTAAATTTTTAGTTTCTAAATTATTGAAGTATCATGTTAAGTCATTAATTTTTCTAGGTTCAAGAACAGAAGTTATTTTGTTGAAAAATTACTTAACTTATTTTTATGATGAAAAAAAATTTAAAGACAAAGTAAGTTATTTTTTTCAAAATCACAAAATTTTTGATGTTTATGATTTGTGAAATAATGATGCAGTTATTAACTTACCACAATATAAAAGTAAGAAAATTAGTAGCAATAAAATTGGAGCAACAAAGAAGACAATGTTTTTGATTAAAAATAATGATGAGTATTGAAAGATTTTAAAGCCAGATTCTGTTATTTCAAATAATGATATTGGTAGAATAATTGATCAATACTTCAATGATAGAGTTAATTTATTAGATAATTTTTTATCTTATGTTGCAGATCATAATCAAAATGATGTTCTAATTGGAGCAACAATTTTATCATTTCTTTATTTTTATTGTAAAATAAAATAGACTTAATATTTTTTAATCTATTAATTAGTGTTATTTAGTATAATATATATTGTTAAGTAAATTAATAGTTATTAAAAAAAGGGAATTTTAAATTTGTTATTAGGCTTTAACTAATAAGTAAGCTTTATTGTTCTTTATTAACTTATTAATATTTAGTTTAATAAGAAATTTTTTATTTTATATTCAATTAATTAATTTATTCTCTTAGCAAGAAAGGAAGAGTTTTATGTTTTTTGATAGTTTTGATAGCAACTTTAGTAGTTTTAGTAATTTTAGTAAAAAAGATGATATTTTAGATAAAAAAGTTAAATTAGAGAATGATGTTTTAATGCCCCAATTTGGTTTAGGGACATATTTAATGACTAATCCAATTGAAATTTATCAGGCAGTTATTGTGGCATTGGAGAATGGTTATCGTCATATTGATACAGCGCAATATTATAAAAATGATGAGATGATTGGTAGAGCAGTGAAGGAGTTTTTAACAAAACATCCAGATGTAAAGAGATCAGATATTTTTATCACTTCTAAAATTTGAACTATTGATCATGAATATCATAAAGCTAAACGAGCTTTTTTTGATATTTTGAATCGTTTAAATTTAGACTATTTAGATTTATGTTTGATACATTGACCAACTAAAAATCGCTTTCAGTGTTGAAAATTTTTAGAAGAAGCTTATAATGCAGGTAAAGTAAAAGCGATTGGTGTTTCTAATTTTAAAGTTCATCATTTAGAAGATTTTTTAAATAAAGTAAAAATTAAACCAATGGTTAATCAAATTGAATCACATCCTGGCTTTAATCAGACAGATGTTATTGAGTTTTGTAAAAGAAATAATATTGTTGTTACGGGATGAAGAACAATGATGGGTGGTAAGGCTAATGAAATTCCTTTATTAGTTGAGTTAGCAAAAAGACATTACACAACTCCAACTCATATTGCTTTAAGATGAGCTTGACAATTAGATTTAGTTGTTATTCCTAAATCTGTAAAACCAGATAGAATTATTAGTAATCCAAATATTAACAATTTTGAATTATCATATGATGAGATGTTTCAAATTAGTAATTTACCACAAAAACGATTAGGTCCAGATCCAGATGATAAAAGTGTTTGAAAGGATTTAATTGATTAGTATATTTAAAATATACTTAAAAATTTAACAATAAGGATGTATTTATGTTTTGAAATGAAGATGTTAGCAAAATAAAAGATAAATTAAATACTGATTTAGAAAAAGGTCTTAATGATAAGCAAGCAGCTGGTTTATTAAGGAAAAATGGCCTTAATCAGCTGCCAACTAGTAAAAACAAATCAATTTTTTCAATGATTTTAGAACATTTGCTTGAACCTTTTACTTTTGTTTTATTAGCACTTTTGATTATTGCTTCAGTTTTAGGTAAATGAGCAGAAGTAGTAGTTATTGTCTTAATTATTATCTTGGAAATGTTTTTAAGTATATATCAAGAATGAAAGGCGATGAATTCTTTAGATTCATTAAAGAAATTAGTTAAGGATCATGCTGTTGTCATTAGAGAAGGTAAGAAATATACAATAGATGTTAAGAATTTGGTAGTTGGAGATTTAATTTATTTAGAAGCAGGAATGTTTCTTCCTGCTGATGTTAGAATTGTTCAGTCTTTTAATTTAAGAGTTAACGAATCTTTATTAACTGGAGAATCTAATTTAATTATCAAAATTACTGAACCAATTGCTAAAGAAAATTTAGCAATTGGTGATCGTATTAATATGGCTTTTATGTCTACTATGATTGCTGCAGGTAGTGGATTAGCAATTGTTGTAGCAACAGGAAAAGATACTGAAATTGGTAAGATTACTAAATTATTGCAAGATGAAAAAGAACCTAAATCTCCTTTAAGCAGACAAATTATTTTTTTAGTTAGAACTATTTGTATTGCTGCATTAGTTTTAGGAATTTTTATTTTTTGTATTCAGTATTTTATTGCTAATACTACTTGAGGTAATAGTTTAATTTTTACTATTGCTTTGGTGATTGCTGTCATTCCTGAAGGATTAAATGTTATTGTTACGGTTTCTTTATCTTTAGGAAGTAGAAGAATGGCAAAAGCAAATGCAATTGTTAAGCGTTTAAATGCTGTAGAAACATTAGGTCAAGTTAATGTTATTTGTTCTGATAAGACAGGAACACTAACAGAAAATAAAATGACAGTTACTAAATATTACCTAAAAGATGATATTGAAGAAAGTGAAACTTTAAAGTTGACAACATCGCAAAAAAAGTTATTTCTTGAATGTTTAGTGTTAGATAATAATAGTTCACTTAGCCATAATAAAATTATTGGTGACCCAACTGAAGCTGCTTTATTAAAATGAGCAGAAGATTTAAAAATTAATTCAAATAGTTTGCAAAATATTTATCCTAGAATTCATGAGTTACCTTTTGATTCAGATAGAAAATTAATGTCAACAATTAATAAATATCACGATAAAAATTATTTATTTATTAAAGGAGCTCCAGATAATTTACTTGAGCGTTGTTCTTATCTGCTTATTGATGATGAAAAAGTTAAAATGACTGCTGCATTTAAAGCAAAAATTAATGAGCAACTACATACTATGTCAAATCAAGCATTAAGAGTTTTAGGAGCTGCTTATAAAGAAATTAAGCAAAATCATGATTTTAATGATCTTGATTATATGGAAAGTAATTTAACTTTTTTAGGTTTAGTCGGGATGATTGATCCACCAAGAAAAGAAGTTAAGGATGCTCTAATTAATGCTAAGGCTGCTGGAATTAATACTAAAATGATTACTGGTGACCATTTAAATACTGCTATTGCAGTTGCTAAGGAATTAACAATATTAGAGTATAGCAATCAAGCTATTAGTGGTGAAGAAATTGAAAGAATAAGTGATAAGCGATTAAAAAAAGATATTCATAAATATCAAGTTTTTGCTCGAGTTTCTCCAGAACATAAAGTTAGAATTATAAAGGCTTTGCAGGCTAATGGTGACATTGTTTCAATGACTGGTGATGGAGTTAATGATGCACCAAGTTTAAAAGCTGCTAATATTGGGGTTGCTATGGGGATTACTGGTACTGATGTAGCAAAAGAAGCTGCTCAAGTTATTTTGACTGATGATAATTTTTTAACAATTATTGATGCAATTGAAGAAGGAAGGAATATCTATAATAAATTAAAGCGAATTATTTGCTTTATTATCATTACTAATTTATCACAAGTTTTAGCAATTATTTTGGGGATATTTTTAAAATGACAAGACATACTAACTCCTTTACAAATTTTATGAATTAACTTAATTGTTGAATCATTCTTAGCAATTACTATGTCAATGGGACCTAATAATCCTAAATTAATGAAAAATAGGCCAATTGACAAAAAGGAGAATATTCTTAAAGGTAGTTGAAAGTTTATTATATATGTTGCTGTTATTACATCAACATTATTGCTACTAACTTTTAAATTTCTACCACTAGGATTAGGTAGTATACCTGATATGGGTTACATTTATGCTTTTGTTTTTATGGTTAATGCACCAGTTTTTTATTCTATGTCTTTTGCAATAGGAAAAGAAGACTTTATTTTTAGTAAGTTGTTCTTATTAAATAGACCATTTTTAATTTCTGTTGTTTTTTCATTAGCTATCAATGCTTTAATAGTTTTTGTTCCAGGTTTAAGTACTGCATTTGGAATTGATGCTAGCATTAGTTTTATTGCTTGAATTTGTTGTCTTGCAATTGCTGTTGTTCCAACAATTTTATTAGAATTATTTAAATTATTTTTGTTGTATGTTCAACCAAAAATAAATAAACAAATGAAAGTAATTTTTCCTAAGTTTGTTGCTAGAAAACAAAAAGTAACAAAGAAGAAAGGTGAAATAGAAAATAAAATTCTAAAAAGCAAAGCAAAGCAAGATGAAAGAATAGATAAGAAAATTGAAAAAGTTAAAGCAAAAGCAAGAAAAAAAAGAAAGCAGAAAAAAAATAAAAATTAATTAATAAAAAAATAGCTTTTTTTGAGTATTAATCTTGTGGAATTTAATTGTCACTTTAAGTGGACAGTTTTATAATTAAGATTAAGGTGAAATAAAGGTGGTTAAAGGTACTTAAAAAGCGAATTGTACAATTCGCTTTTTGTGCTCTTTGCTAAAAGTTAGTTGTTTTGGTTTTATCAATGAATTAAAAAAGGAAAACCAAGATTTAGTAACTAAGATTGAGAATTAGCAGAAAAGATTAAAAATCTTTACTTTCATTTTTTATGCTGAAAAACCAAATCAAAAATGAGTAACTGATGTTACTTATATTCTTACAAATACTACACCATAATATTTATCAATAGTAAGAAATTTGGATAATGGTAAAATTTTTGACTATACTTTAAATGAAAAAAATAATGTTTTCTTATCTCATGAAAACATTATTGAATCTTGATATAAAGTAGGAAAACCAGCAAATATTTTATTACATTCAGATCAAGGCTTTTAGTATACAGTACCACAATATAAAGAACTTTGTGAAAAACTAAATATTAAAATTTCAATGTTTAGAAGAGATAATTCAATCAATAACATATCCTGTGAATCTTGATTTTCTAGATTTAAAAGTAAAGTTATTTATCATATTTCTAGGTCAAAATTAAAACCTAATGATGTAAAGAATAGTGTTGACAACTATATTGAATTTTATAATTTTGTCAGACCAATTAAAAAAATAAGCGCTATGAGTCCCATAGAATACTTCTTAAGTAATTATTTATTTTTTAAGTGTTTATTTTTTATTAATATTATTATTTTTTTATTAAACAACCACCAATAATTAGTGAAATTCCGATAATTAATCCAATTGATCCAATTCATACTGATAATAATAGTAATATTAATAAGCTTGCTACAGATGTAATTACACCTGCAATTAACAATCTATTATTCATTTATTTCTCCTTTTATATTTTCTTCAATAAATTCATCTTTCTTTTGTTTTAAATTATATAAAATAGCTATTCCTATAATTATTCCCAAAATATTTAATGTTAAAAATAATGGAATTATTCCTAATGCATTATTTTCTTTACAAAGACTTATACCATAACATATTATTAGTATTGTTACAGGAACACCTATCAATATTCCAAGTATTATTCCTAGAATCATTTTATTTCCTTTCTTTTTTCTTTTCAGTAAAAACCATATAAGAAAAATAATAACTTTTGTAATCTTAAGTTACTAATGCCATATCTTAACAAACTATAATCCATATATTCTCCTAACTTATTTTTATTTTAGCATTTATTTTTTAAATAAAAAACAACGATAGATGAAAGAATTCATCTATCGTTGCACTTATAATTATAATTTGTAGTCTTTTTAGGCTACTTTTTAATTTACTTTTTAGTTGTTTTTTTACTATTAGTTGGTTTAGCAGACTTATCTATTTTTTTTGTTTCTTCTTTTATTTCTGTTAAAGAAGATGATATTTCATTTTTACTTTCATCGACTTCTTTTGCTATTATTTTACTTTTTTTTATTTCTTTGACTTTATTTTTTAATGCTAATTTTAATTTTTTAATTTCATCATTTTTAGTATCTTTGTTTTTATTGTTCTTTTTGACTTCAAGAATTTTTTCTTTATATTCATGGTTTAAAGTGTCAATTGCTTTTTGTTTAGTTTTTTTTGCTGTATTTTTCTTTTCAAGCTTTTTGTTTAATAAATATAGTGGTTTAAATGGATATTTTTTGAGACTAATTTTATCATCCTCAATCATATCATTTTGCCTTGCAACAATTGCAGTTGCTTGTAAACCCCCAGAAACATTAACAGCAGTTCTTCCCATATCAAATAAGCCATCTAAAGCACCAATAATACTATAAACTGGAGTATAGTAACTACCAAAACCTAAACCACCAAGAACTCCTGCAGTAACAACACTAGCAGTTCCAGGAACTCCAGCAATTCCTAGTGAAGCAATTAAAGTAACAATTAATCCGTTAATAAATAATAAAGCAATAGTTCATTGAGGAAAATTACCATTTTTAATAATAGCAAATCATAAGAAAGATAAGATAATTCCTGCTTGAACTCCAGCACAACCACTAAGACCAATAGTTGTTGATAGGGGCATAATTGTATCACTTACTTCTTCTTTAATCTTTAAATCTTTTTTTAAAGAATCAAGGGCAATTGGTAAAGTAGCATTTGATGATTGAGATGTAAAGGCAGCAATAAGTGGTCTTTGAGATCTTTTTAATCATTCTCAAGAATTTACACCAAATAGATATAAAGTTATTAAGTGTCAAACAAAAGTAATGATTAATGCTAAATAAGCCACACCAATGATAATACCAATATCACCTAATCTACTAATTGGTTGATTGATAATAGCACTAGCAAGCATACTTAGAACAGCAAAAGGCATAATTTTAATAAACATAGTTAGTATTGAGATAATAATTTTTCATATAGTATCTAAAGTATCTCTAGCTTTATCCATTTGCTCTTCGTTTCTTTTTGTTAATTTTTTAATAGCATAACCAACTAAAGCACCAAGAATAATAACTGGAATAATTAAGAATTGAGTGAATACACCAACAAAACTAGTAGGAATATATCCTACAATTAGTGTTGGTAAACTAATAGTTGATGATTTATCATAAGTACCATTTTCACCTAAATGAAAATTTTGTCCAATTTTAAAAGCAATTCCTAATCCAAATGCAATACAAAATGCAACAGCAACATTAATTAATAAAAGTGCAATTCCTGAAAATGATATTTTAGCTAATTTACTATTCCCTGATAATTTTTTAGCACTAATTCTAGCAATAGCTAAGAAAACAATTGGAACTGTTAGCATAGTAATGCCAGTAATGAAAACGTTTTTAATTAATTCTACTCAACGAGCAGTTTGACCTACTCATTCAATATAGTCAGGATTAATTTTTCCTTCTTTACCAGGTAATATTGGATTACTAACATTTTTACCATTAAATCCAGTAATTCCTTGAATTATGATTCCAAAAATTAATCCTAATCCCATGCCAATAAAAATTCGAGTTGGAAACTTAATTTTGGTTTTTTTAATAAAAATTGATAAAGTAATAATGATACTAAAAAATATTAAAATTGCTACTAAACTTTGTCAGTGAGAAATTCCAATAAAGTCATGTAGTAGATTAATATTACTATTATTAGCGTTAAGATACATTCTTATCATTCCTTTCATTAAATAATTTTATTTTATTTTTTTAGCAGCAATATGAATAATATCACTAGTTGTTGCAAAAGGAGGTGAATAAACTAAATCTACATATTGTAGATCTCTAACATCCATTTTATTTCAAATAGCAATTGCTAATGCATCAATTCTTAAAGTAGATTTATTATAACCAGCTATTTCAGCACCAAGAATTTGATAAGAAACTTTGTCATAGAATAACTTTAAATATAATGGTTTTGAAAAAGAGAAGTAACTAGGAATGTCATTGCTCTCAACATATACACTAGCAATGTTTTCTGGTTTTCAATACTCATCTTTAATTCCTACTTTAGCAAGTTCTAAATCTTTGATTCTAATAATACTAGCACCAAGTGTTCCTGGTCAACTTTCTTTTTTATATGGATACATAATATTATGAGCAATAATTCTAGCAATTTTATTAGCACTAGTTGCTAGTGGTAAGTAATTGTTTGTTTGATTATTTTGATTAATAATTGTTGCACAATCTCCGCCACTAAAAATATTATTATAAGCATTTAATGTAGGATTTTTTTCATTATTATTAATATAATCTTCTATTAATACTTGTCCATATTCATTAATGACGATAGCATTATTTTTTGCTAATTTAATATTACTTTCTTTTAGAAAATCAGTGTTAGGTTGGAATCCTGTTGCTAGTATTACTAAGTCACAGTTAATTCTATCATCATTATTAGTTTTTAAACTTGTAATAACATCATCTTTAATTTCTAAAGTTTTAATTATTGTGTTTAATAAGATTTTAGTATGATGTTTGTGTTTTTTATTTGTTTCTTGGTTTGAACTTTGGCCAGTAATTTCTTGATAAATTAATTGACTGAAGTCTTGAGTAAAGATGTCAGACATTAAGCGTTCTTTCATTTCAATAATTGTAACAGTTTTTTTTAATTTTAAACATGTTTCAGCCATTTCTAATCCAATAAAGCTACCACCAATGATAACAATGTTTTGTGCAGTTTTAATTTTTTCTTTAATATTAATTGCATCTTCTTTAGTAACGACAGTAAAAAGATTTTTTGCATGTGGTTTTTGATTAAAAGGATTAACAATATTAGCTTTAGCTCCTGTTGCAATTACTAAATATTGATATTTAATTGTTTTTTTTTCTTTCTTTTTATTTTCATAAGTAAGTTGATTTTTGTTAGTATTAATATTAGAAACAGTGTGGTTTAAATGAAAATGAATTTTACTTTTGTATTGCTTTTCATTTTTAAAATCTTTTGGTGTTCTTACATTTAATAATGCTTGTTTTTTAAAATCATTAGCAATGAAATATGGAATACTACAGGAACCAAGTGAAATGTAATTCTGTTTTTGAAAAACATGAATATCTAGTCTTTCGTGTTCTCTAGCTAATTTACTAGCTACTCCCATACCAGTTGCACCAGCACCTATAATTGCTATTTTCATATTTTATTCTAACCCCTTTCCTTATAAGTGTTCTATCTTTTAATTTTAATTGAAAAACTTAAAATAGTTAAGCAAAAAATTGATTTATTTGTAATAATTATAATTTTTTATTAATTTAGTAAACAACTTGTTAAAATTATAGAAATTTAATACCCTATTAGTTAATTTAATTGTTGATTGATATAATCTAAAATTAATTTACTAATTTTTTTGTTATGTTCTTGATTGAATTCATCATAAATAGTAACTCCGTTGTCACCAACTAAAAAACTTTGTCCATGCATAGCTTTATCAATAATAAATATTTTACTTTTAATTGATTGTTCATAACGAATTTTTTCGTTATATAGTTCTTCGCTGTTTGTATAATTAATAAAAGAGTCATTTTTACCATGTAAAAAAATTATTGGTAATTTGGGAATGTTTTTTAGATATTTAATTGGTTGTAATTCTGTTAAATCACCAATTCCAGTAGTTTTTTTAATTGTAGTACGAAAAAGGTTAACCATAAATTTAGTTGGAACAAGGGTATAGTCATTAATTTTATCAATATAAGCTTGTTCTAACTCAGCAAATGTTGAATCACAAATTAGTAATTTTATATTTTTATTATTGGGAAATTTTGAATATAATTCACTTCACATAATAATTGATGCAGAACCTAAAGAAAAACCGTAAATGATAATATTTTTAGGATGATATTTTTCACAAATAAAATTAATTACATCTTGTAAGTCATGAGATTCTTTTTTACCAAATGTTGTTGGTGCAGCATCACTTTCACCGTGGTTTCTTGCATCATATCAAACTACATTGTAGCCTGCTTCTAAAAAAATATAAACTTGCTTAAAAATTCAGTATCTTGTATTAGTTATACCATGAAGTAGAAAAATTACTTTGTTGTTATTATGGTTTTTAATTGGTGTTGTAATGTAATCACCAACTATAGTTAGGTTATCAATAGTTGTTTTAACTTTAAAATTAGTAATATTATTATTTTTTACAAGTGAATGTCAGTAGTCAAGATACATTGGTCATTTCTCTAATTCTTTTTCAATTAGAGGTTGAAATTTTATATTGTAAACTAAACATGCGTGAAACATTTCAATTGAATCAATATCAACATTTTTTCTTAATTTTAAAAGATTAATATTGGTATTTTTCATTTATTTGCTCCTTATTTTTTTGGTATTTAATAAATAGAATTATAATATCAATAAGATTTTTTTTGTAATAATATAGTTAATTTTAGTTTTTTGTTATCAGACAGTTGACAAAAAAAATAGACAAATGAAATATAATTATTAATCTGAATTATATCATTAAAAATTTTTATTTTTTTAATATAAAAAAGCACTCAATTTAAGAATACTTTACCTATAATAACTTGTTATACATAATGGTTAAATTTTATATGATTTAACTAAAATTGCATTTTATAAGTATTCTAACATTATTTCAATCTAAATAGATATTTCTATCATCCAAATTAATTAATTGTATAACGAAATTCTATTATATCATTCATATGTAAGTATAAGCCATCAATCCCAACAGGAGCTAAAGTTTTATTATAATAAATAGATCAATATGCTTTTCCTGGAGTTCAACTTCCTTCTAATTTATGTTCTTGTCCATGTTCATCATAATAAGTAATTGTTTTTAGTGATCTTCCTAAAGCACCATTATTTTCTAAAGTATAAGTATTTTGATATTGTGCCATTAGGTTTCCTAAAGTTGTCATTGTTGAGTGATATTTATAAAGAAATAACTTTATTGGTGTTTTATTAGTATAATCATAAGCGCTAATATCAATATTTAAAGTATTATCACTACGATTTTTTATAGTTAAATATTTGGGGATATAAGTAATATTAGCGATAATTGAAGCACCAAATAAAGTTAAAGATAAATTGATGATTATTCATTTTCAAATTTTTTTATTTTTTAATTGTTTTTTTTCTTTTTCCATTTATTTACTCCTGAAATTTATCTTTTATTTTTACAATTCAATGGATTAATTAACATTCATCAGCATTACAGTTACTAGAATAGCAAAGAATTTTCATCTTTTTCTCAAACATCTATTTTTAATTGTGTTTTTATGCTACTATAATATTTTTCTTTTGTAAAATGATTTTAGATTTTTGTTAAAATTTACATTGTTTAATTGAATTTTTTTTGTTATAAATAAAATGATAAATTTATTCTATTAAATTAAAAAAAGAATAATTTTCGTGAAAACCTTTTAATTAGTTTCATGAATATTTTGTTTTTGTCTAATATAAAATAGTTAAATGAAAAATAAGGAAGGCTTATGGAACTTTTAACAGAACGTGAAAAAAAATTACGATATGGTAAACCATGATTAACAATCATGTATTTTTGTATTCCAACTGTTTTAATCATGATTATTCAAGGATTTTTTAACATTATTGATAAAACATTGGCTTTGCAATTTGCTGCTGATAATTTAAGTCACAATCAATTTTATGTTAATTTATATCGTCAAATAATTGGTCAACCAGTTGATTTTATTCCTCTTGATCAAATGCGAATTTTTATTAATGTTGCAACTCAATATGCAACACAAACTTATAATTTACTTTTTGCTTTTGCTGTTATGGCAGGTATGGGCTGTGCAATGAATTTTTCAGTTGTTTTTGGTCAAAGAGATGATAAAAAAATGCATGAAATTACTGGGAATGGTTTTTCATTTACTCTTCTTTTTTCAATTGTAATATCCTTTATTATTTTTTGTTTAATTTTTCCTGGATTTAATTCAGTTTTTATTAGAGTTCAAATGGGTAAGGTTTATAATCCGATTACTAATTATTTAGCTTGAGAATATTCATATCCAATGCTACTTGGTGCACCTTTAATGTTTTTAAGCTATTATTTTGTTTCATTGTTGCGTAGTGAAGGAAGAGTGACATGAATTATTCTTATTATGGGTACTGCAGTTTTAATTAATTGTGCTGCTGCTGTTTTTTTTATGAAAGTATGTCATTTAAAAATGGAAGGAGCAATGCTTGGAACTGTTTTTTCTTGACTAGTACAAGTAATTTGAGGATTTATTATTGTCTTTAGTTTTAAAAATAGTTACACAACATTTAGTTGATCAGATATGTTTAATTTAAAAATGTCTAATATTTGATCATTTCTTAAAATAGGCTTACCTAATTTTATTGCTGGAATTTCTTTTGTTTTTGTGTCTTTTATTTCGACTTTTTTAGTCGTCAATTTACCTAATCAGCCAATTGATAATAATATTGCTATTTTACAGGAATTAATGTCAACAATTTCACCATGAATAGGCTTAATCTTTTCTGCAGGAACAGGACTTTCTCAAGGTGCAAGATCAATTATTGCTTATAATTTTGGTGCTAAAAAATATAATCGTATTTGACAAATTTTAAAGCGTAGTAGTATTTTGTTTTTTGTTTGGTTTATTTTTGATTTAATTATGATTATTATTTTAGCTGATCAAATGATGTTGTGATTTGCTTTTCCTAAAGAATATGTTGCAAATTATCGTTGATGATTAGTTTTGGTTTTTGCTTCATTCCCTTTTGCTTCATTTACTTTAATTTGTTTTACTTTATATCAAGGAATTAACAAATCATTATTAGCATCATTTACTAATAGTTTAAGAGCATTCGTAGTTGCTCTACCAATGATTGGTTTAGGTTATCTTGTAGCTATTTTAACTGGTAATTCAATTTTCTATTTTCTTTTCTTTGGTTTAATTGATTTTGTTGTGTCATTAATCTTAATTCCATTATTAATTCATAGTTGATTTAAATATAAAAATAAATTAATTGATTATCCTGATGATTTTAAAATTGAAATAAAGGATGGTCAAACTATAGCCAAACCAAAAGTAAGACGTAAAAAATTAGTACTTAAATTAAAGAATAAAAACCACTTTTAGTGTGGAATAAACATCAATTAACCAGGAAATTATGCTATAATTAAATTCTTGGTTATTTTGATAATAAATTATATTTTATCTTGGTATTAAAGTATAATTTACTTATTATTATGATCATTAGGAGAATAAATGAAAAATTTAACAGTCAAAGATATTATTAAAAAATTTGATTTAAAAGTTTTATATCAGAATAAAGAAATACCTCTAGATAAAAGGTTAATTACTACTTTAGGAGTAAATCGTGGAGGATTAGAATTAAGTGGCTTTAAAAGTAAAAGAATTGCTCTAGCAAGAAGAGTTATGTTACTAAGTAGCAAAGAAAGTGAATATATTTCAACTTTAAAATCTGTTAATTATGAAAGTCAATTTGTTAATATTTTAGAAGAACATATTCCTGCTATTTTTGTTACTATTAATTTTAAATATAGTAAAAAATTATATGAGGTTGCTGAGAAATTAAATAGTAAAGTACCAATTATTCAATTTTTTTCTAATACTTCTGAGTTTAATAGTACTGTTAGTTTATATATTACTGAACGTTTAGCATCAAGTACTTGTGTTCATGGTACTTTAATTAATATTTTTGGTTGTGGTGTTTTGATTATGGGACCAAGTGGAATTGGTAAGTCAGAAACAGCTTTAGATTTGATTCGTAGTGGACACTTATTTATTGGTGATGATAGTATTGATATTTTAAAGGTTAACAATAAAATTATTGGTAAAAGTAATAAAATGTTTACAAATTTAATTGAAATTAGAGGGATTGGAATTTTAGATGTTACAAAAATGTATGGTTATCATGTAATTTTACCTGAAACTCAAATTCATTTAATTATTAAATTAATTAGTGATAACAGTAGTTCTTGAGGCAAAATTGATCGTTTAGGAACTAATTTAAAATTTCAAAAATATTTTGATATTAAAATTTCAAAAATGGAAATTCCTGTTACTCCAGCAAGAAATCTAGCTGATTTAATTGAATCTGCTGTAATCAGTTTAAAATTAAGAGCAGCAGGACAAGATAGCGCAATTAAATTTCAAACAGAAGTTATTAAAAATTTGAAAAATAGTGATTAAAAAAAATAAAGTCATAGGTGTTTAAAATGAATATTTTTTTTGACTATAATAAACCAATTGCTAATATTCCTGGAACTTCAATTCATATTTATTCAGTTTTAATGGCAATTGCAATTTTAGTAGTTATTTTTTGCTCTTGATTGAAAATGCATCGACGAAACATTCCAACAAAAACCCTTGAAGGAGCAATTTTAATTATTGTTCCTTGTGGATTACTAGGAGCAAGAATTTGATATGTTTTGAATCATACAGAAACAATTAGGAGTGTAATTGATATTATTGCCGTTTGAAAAGGTGGAATAGCAATTCAAGGTGGTGTAGTTACTGGCTTAATTGTTGGTTTCATTATTTTTTATCGTGCATCTTTAAAATATCAAATTTCTATGTGAGTTTATTTAGATTGTATTTTACCTAATATTTTATTAGGGCAAGCAATTGGAAGATGAGGGAATTTTTTTAATCAAGAAGTTTTAGGATGAGATAATGGTCAACCATTTAAGTGATTGCCGACATGAATTAATGCTCACTTACATTATCCCAATGATTCAGTAGAAATTTATCGTCAACCATTATTCTTATATGAGTCAATTTGTTGTTTATTTGGATGAGTTATTTTAAATTTTGTTGTTCTAAAAGTAGGTTTTTGATTTAGTAAGAAACCTTGAAAAATTAACCCAGATAAATATAAACCATTATGAACTTATAAACCAATTGTTAAGCAAGATTATTACAAACCTTGAATTCTTGTTAGAAAACTTCATTCTTATCGTAAGTGAAAACAGAAATGTTGAAATGAAGTTTACTATGATTTTAAACCAGAAAAATCGCTTATTAAAGATAGTTCAATTAAATATTTTAGTCCAATTAAAATTAATCCAAATATGAACATTTTTCACAAAGGTTTAATTAATCAAAAGAACTTTTTTAGAAAACTAACTAATAAATTTCATCAAGATGCTTCACTTTTAAATAATAGTTACAATCCTAATCAATATAAATTAACTTATGCTGGAGTTAGTGGAGCTTCATATTTTGTTTTTTATGGTATTATTAGAGTAATTTTAGAGCCTTTTCGTGATGAAAGAGATATTATGATGATTGGTTTAGTGAAAACTTCTATTTTAGTTTCAATTTTATGAATTATTTTTGGGATTATTTTAATAGTTTTTGCTCAAATTATTGCAAGAAAAAAATTTAGAAAAAAGGGTTGATTATATGAACGCCAATATTAATTCAGTAAATATGAATCAAAGTATTTATGATTTAATTATCATTGGTGCTGGTCCAGCAGGAATGACAGCAGCAATTTATGCTCAGAGAGCTAATTTAAAAACAGTTATCATTGAAAAAGCACTACCTGGTGGTAAGATGATAAAAACTTCAGAAGTTGAAAATTATCCAGGCTTTGACTTCATTACTGGTCAAGAATTATCTCTAAAAATGCAACAGCAAGTTGAAAAATTAAATGTTGAAATTATCTATGATGAAGTTATTTGCATTGATGATGCTAAGAATCATAAAAGTAAGACAGTAACTTTACTTGATGCTAAGAAAACTTTAAATGCTAAAGCAGTAATTGTTGCTACTGGTTGTGTTGAAAAGAAAATTGGTGTTCCTGGTGAAGATAAATATTTTGGTAAGGGAGTTTCTTATTGTGGAGTTTGTGATGGTTTTTTATTTAAAAATAAAATAATTACAGTTGTTGGTGGTGGCTATGCTGCTTGTGAAGAATCATTATATTTAACAAGACTAACAAATAAGTTAAATTTAGTTCATCGTCGTGAAAATTTTCGTGCTGATGATAAGACTGTTGCTAAAGTAAAGAATCATCCTAATATTACTATGCATATTAATTATCATGTTGTTGAAATAATTGGGGATGAAAAACTTGATAAAATTGTTGCTATAAAATTAGAAAATACTCAGACTAAAAAAACAAAAATAATTAAAACAGACGCTCTATTTCCTTATATCGGTAGTGTACCAAATACTGATTTTATTAAACATTTAAATGTTTGTGATGAAACAGGATATGTTTTAGTTAATGATATTTGTCAAACAAAAGTGCCTGGTTTATTTGCTGTAGGTGATGTAATTAAGAAGAAGTTAAGACAAATTGTTACAGCAACTAATGATGGTGCTATTGCTGCACAGTATATTATTAATTATATTGATAATATTAATCAATAAGGGTAAAATAAAGAGGTGATAACAATGTCATCGTTTACTATGATGATAAAAAAAGAGATTTGTCAGAAATCCTTTGAAGATTGCTGTCAAAGATCATTATTATCAGCTTTTATTAGATTAAATAAGCTAAATCATAATAACAAGGAAAATTTAATTAGTATTTATAGCATTCACGAGCCAACAATTAACTTAATTGCTCGTTTATTAAAAAGTCAGTTTCAAAAGAGTAATTTTGAAATAAGTACTGTTAGTTACAAAAAAGATAATGCTTATATGATTAAAATTTCTGATTTTACTAGTAAAATAACTGATAAATTATGTTTGCAAGTAGATAGTTCATCATTTGCAAGTAATATTGTAAAAAAACATTGCCTTAGAGCATATGTTGCTGGGGTTTTTTTAGTGTCTGGAAGTATTAACTCGCCTAAAACTTCTAATTATCATTTAGAATTACAATTTAATGAATTAGATTTTGCTAAAACAATGCAAAAATTATTAGCAAAAAATTTTAATTTAAATTTTAAGATTATCAAACGCAGAAATAAATTTGTTATTTATTTAAAAAAGTCTAATGATATTTCTGATTTCTTAAAATTATTAGATTGTCCACAAGCAGTTTTTATTTTTGAAGATAAAAGGATTACTAGAGAATTATTAAATACTATTAATCGTTTTAATAATATTGATATTTCTAATCAACAAAAAACTCTTAATGCAAGTTTAAAACAGATTGCAATGATTACTAAAGTCAAAGAATTAAATGGTTTTAGTGAACTATCTAATAAATGTCAAACATTAGCTAATTTAAGATTAGTTAATCAAGATGCTTCACTATCTGAGTTAGGTGTAGAATATTATCAAAAAACTGGGGAAATAATTACAAAATCAGGGGTTAATCACTTAATGAGGGAGTTAAGAAAAAAGTATCAAGAATTGTTATCAATATAAATTTTGATTCTTTTAAAAAGAGGTGTAAAATGATTAAAATTACAGATAATCAATTGATAGAAACTAAGGAAGTAGAACAGAAAGCGTTTTTAGTAGCTTTTGGTAAAAGAGTAAGAGAGCTACGTGAAAGAAAAGGTAAAAAATTTTCACAAGAAGAGTTAAGTAAATTAAGTGGGCTTCATAGAAATTATATTTCTGATGCTGAAAGAGGAACAAGGAATGTTTCTTTAGTTGCAATTTTTAAAATTATTCAAGGTTTAAATATAACAATTGCTGATTTTTTTGCTGAAGGATTTGAAAATCAAATTATAAAAATTAACTAAATATATATTGTTTATCAAAAAAAAGAATGTTTTTTAAAAGCATTCTTTTTTAATTGTCATTAATAAAAATCTTAAAATGTTATAATAAAATATAATAATGCTGGGTTAAAATTAAAGAGGTGAATACAAGTGTCAATTATTAATGATAGTGATGATCAAAAGAAACCTAATCAATTTTCAGATGAAATTATTTCTCCAATGTTTGGATATGATTATAAAAATCGTATTGTTTCTAGTAAGAATAAAAATGATAAAAATGCTGCAACAACTAAAAAAATTAATTCTTTAGAAAAACAAATTGAAGAAGAATTAGAAGAACAAAATAAAATTATTAAAGCAAAAGAATATCAAGAAACTTTAAAAACAGATACAAATGTTTTAAAAGAATATCATAAGCAAAAAGAAAATCAAAATCTTAAAGATGCTTTACCTTCTAATTATTTAAATTTTCGTGATAGTTTAGAAAAAATTTCTGATGACTCAATTATTTCAGTTTTTGATTCTACTACTAGTATTAGTGATAGTACAATTTCAGAATTTATTGAAGATGTTCTTAATGAAGAATCAGATTAATTAGGAGTAAAAATGATAAATAATATTATTGATGAATTAAAATGACGGAATCTTATTAAAGATGTTAGTAATGAAGAAAAAATTTTAAATGCTCAAAAATTACAAAAAGGAATTTATTGTGGCTTTGACCCAACTAATAATTCTTTACATTTAGGGAATTTATTGCAAATTATTTTGTTAAGAAGATTTGCTTTGTCTGGTTTTCAAGCAATTGCTCTTATTGGTGGTGCTACTGCTATGATTGGTGATCCAAGTGGTAAGAATCAAGAACGTAACTTATTATCTTCTTCACAATTACTAATTAATATTAAAGCTATTAACAAACAATTAGCAGACTTAATTAATCAAGATTCATTTAATGATTTTAATGCTTTAGAATTAATTCATAGTTTTAATTTGTTAGTTCCTCAAGACTATCAAGTTTTAGATATGATTTTTAAAAGTATTAATCCTAATTCACAATATAAAACAAGTTTAGTAGCAATTTTAAAAAAATTACCTCTTCCTTTGCAAGAACTTGAATTAACTAATCAAGAATTAGTTGAATTCTATCAAATTTTAAATTTAGATGTTTCTTATTTAAAAAAACAAGAAAATCTATTAAACTTAAATTTTTCTCAATTATTGAATTATTTAAAAACTTGAGTTCAATCTTGAATACAATTTTCCCAACTTACTTGAGGACAAACTAGTCTTTTAGATAGTAAGAAAGTTAAAAAGATTAAAATATTAAATAATAATGATTGATTGGGTAATTTTAATGTTCTTAGTTTTTTTAGAGAAGTTGGAAAAGATTTTAATCTTAATCAAATGTTGAATAAAGAAATGGTTGCTAAACGTTTAGAAACTGGGATTTCATATACAGAATTTTCTTATATGGTCTTACAAGGATATGATTTTTATCATTTGTATAGTAAAGAAAACTGTTACTTGCAATCAGGAGGAAGCGATCAGTGAGGGAACATTACTGCAGGAATTGAATTGATTAGAAAAAAAAATGGTGAAAATTCTCAAGCTGCAGGCCTGACTATTAATTTATTAACTAAAGCTAATGGTGAAAAATTTGGAAAGAGTGAAAAAGGTGCAATTTTTCTTACTTCAGAAAAAACTTCAACTTATGAATTTTATCAATTTCTTTTTAATCAAGAAGATCAAGAAATCAAAAAATTACTTGCTGCACTTACATTTTTTACAGAAAAGCAAATTAATTTCATTTTGAGTTTACATAAAAAAAATCCAAAATTAAGAATTTCTCAGAAAATATTAGCTGCTGTAACAACAATTTTTGTTCATAAGTTATCAGGATACTTTCAAGCTTTAAAAATTACTAATGCCTTGTTTAAAGATGAAATTAAAAAACTATCAGCTCAAGAAATTTTAGCAATTTTTAAAGATGTACCAATTATTAAAGTTTTTTCTGATCAACATTTAGTGACAATTTTAGTTGATAACAAAATTTGTCAATCAAAAAGACAGGTAAGAGAGTTGCTTAATAATGGTGCTATTAGTGTGAATGGCATAAAAGTTACTGATGAAAGCACTATCATCACTAAAAAATCAGCAATTAATCAACAAATAACATTAATTAAAAAAGGTAAGCGTCATTATTATCTTATTTTCCATTCATAGTTAAATTAATTTAACTATATAGCTCTTATTAAAAAAATCATTGTTAGCAAACTAACAATGATTTTTATTTTTAAGCACGTCCATATGATTCAATTACAAGAGCTTCTTGTAAGTCAGAATTTAATTCTTCTCTTAATGGTGCTTTTAGGTATTTACCTGTAAATGTTTTTTTATTAAATTCAACAAATGGTAGTGTTGAAGCATTAATTTGAAGTGCTTCTAAAATCTTAACGTTTTTCTTTGATTTTTCATCAATAGTGATTGTATCACCAATTTTTACTTGATAAGATGGGATATTAATTTTCTTACCATTAACTAATACATGACCATGATTTACTAATTGTCTTGCTCCGTTTCTTGTTAGTGTTAACCCAAAACGGAAAATAATATTATCTAATCTTGATTCTAAAAGAATTAATAGATTAGTACCAGTAACACCATGTTGCATTTTAGCTTTGTTGAATAAGTTTTTTAGTTGTCGAGCATTTATACCGTAGGTAAAACGAATTTTTTGCTTTTCTTGTAATTGTTGACCGTAAGTAGAAAGTTTAACTTTTTTTGTTCCATGTTGACCTGGAGCATAGGTACGCTTTTTACCTTTAGTAAATTCTTTGCCTGATTCTAAAACAGAAAAACTTAATCTTCTTGATTTTTTAAACATTGGCCCAGTATATCTTGCCATAAAAAAACCTCCTTATGTGAGAAAACAAACACAAAGAGAACTTAATAAATCCTTATTAAGAGAGTTTTTCTTTCGTCTGAACAGCTCAGATTACTTTAAAGAATTAGAACAAGTAAAAGTGAAAAACTATTTTAAACTTAATAATATTTATTTGCTGCTTTTGTGATTTGCTAAGTAATTATATTAAATGTGTAACTATTTGTCAAATTATTAATTATTGATGATTGAAAGAATTATTTGGTAGATTGTGTTGTAAAAATATTATTCAGTTTGCATTTCTTTATTTAACGAGCTTTAAATTCTTTTAAATTATATCATTAGTTAAATTAAATGTCTAAATTTAACTAATATTTGGATAACAAAAAATATTACGTTTGTAATTACAAAATAAATCTTTAATTTTAATTATTTTTTAACCTTTAGAAATGTTTCGATACCATCTACCCCAAGCACCCATTTTAGTTAGTGGCATTTCACCAGTAACAGCATAAGTAGTAGTAAAACTTTTTCTTTAATAATTTTCTTTAAAATATTGCTGCTTTTCTTTTAACTAACGTTGTAATAATTCGTTCTTTTAATAAATCAATCATTGATATGCCATTAATTTTGGCCATATGTATTTCCAACATTTTAGTATATGTTCTTTTACTAAAAGCTTTTGATCCATACCCTAACAATCATTATCACCACTTATGGTTACTTTAGAATGATTAACGACCTTAAAAATCTTTAGCTAAAAACTATACATCTTCCATAAATTGAGCAGTATTAATTTTAGAATTTTGTTTTAATAATAAAAAATAAATTCGCTTATTTTTTAATACTTTTTTATTTTTGGTTGATTTTTTTAAATCATAATCAGTATGAAATAAAACAACCCGAATCCGATATTTCTTTTTGATTTTTGCTCATAAAAAGTAAATTGATTTTTAACGCTATATTCCTGTTGCATATATTAATTCCTTCTTTTCTTTATATCTAATAAGAATTTATTAATATAATTTTACTAATTAAAGTAAAAATATTTGTTAACAAAAAATAATCTTTTATACTTATTGTGTATAAAGTAATTGCTTTTAAGGTTATTAGGAGATAAAAATGGATAAAAAATATTCAATAATTTTGTTAGGTAATGGATTTGATAGATCTTTAAATCAGCCAACTACGTATGATGACTATGCAAAATGAGTAAAAGATAAAAGTGTTAATCTTAAAATGAAATTATCAAGCGAACAAAGAAGAATTATTAAAAAAGCAGTTGATTTTATTGATGAATTTGAAAAATGAAAAAAAGAATTTAATAAAACTGTTACTAATGATTTTTTATGATCTAATCTTGAAGGAGATTTATTAATTTTTTTTAAAGAAAAACAAATGCATAAAGATGAAACTAAAAGAAAAGGAAATACTCGTTTAGTAACTAAAAAACTTTGGAATGAATTAAAAGAAAATTATTCATTATTTTGCTTCTTAATGCAAGAATATTATTTAACAATAATTGGATATAAAAACGATCAATTTATTCTAGAAAAAATAAAGAAATTTGATGAACTAGCAGGAATAGAAAATGTTATTAATGTACTTTCTTTAAATTATACTTATCCATATGATTTTATTCACCAGAATACCAAATTAAAAAATCGTTTATCAGTTTCAAATAAATGCTACTTGTTACACTACACAATATTTTCGAATCATTTATTTGTTTTCTCAAATTCATTAATACGAAATAAAACTAAAAATAAAGAAAATTTTAAAAAATTTAAAAAATTTGGCAAAGTGGATAATTTTACTGACTTATCATGCAATTTTATAGATGCTGATACAAGAAAAAAAATTTCTCTGCCAGTAACTAATAACTCTTTTAAAAGCGAAACTAGAATTAATTTAGAAGAAATATTAGAAAATTTTAAAAATGAAATTATTCAAAAAACAAATGAAACAAAAGAATTAAGTTTTGAGGAGATAATTTTAAATATTGATATAAAAAAATTTATTTCTGAAAATGAAGCAAATTGATTCAATCAAAATAAATCAATAAGATTACAATATCATTATTTTCAATCTTTAATTTTAGGAAATGAAAATGTTAATAATCAAGATAACGAGTTATTTTTTTTATCAAAAAGTAAAGGTGATTTTTTATGTGTTGAAAATTATCCTAAAAGAGTTTTAAAGTTAATCGATGATAAAATACAAGATTTAAAGATTGAGAATGGCGAAATTGATATTTTTGGTTATTCTTTTGGTGCAGCTGATGCAACAGTAAATGATTGATTAAAAATAAAAATGGAAAATGGCTGAAAAATAAATTTATGCTTTTGAGAAGAAAACAAAAATTGTGATTTTGTTAGAACAACAAAATCACAATTTAAAGAAAGATTTGCTAAAGAATCTTATACAATTAAATTTTGATAATTAAATTATCATTGATACACCATTTCATTCATCAATTCATTTTCTCAAGTATTTGTTTGCAATTTTTCAATAATTTCTTGTCATTTTTTATCATTACATTCTGTTATTAATTCAAATTGATGAAAATATTGATGATTAAAGTCAAAAATATCTAATTTATCAATATTTGCCTGAGATTGATATTCTAAATCTTCATCAATGGTTACTATATTACTAAAGGCCCTAGGCTGATTAATAATTCCAAATATAGTTTGAACTGGAATTTCTTTGTATCTAATTTCTTTGTCTTTAGAAAAATGACTTCCAAGATTATATTTTTTATCATATCTGATTGAACTAAATTGTAAAGCTATAACTTTATTTTTACTAATTCCTATCGCTAAAAAGGGATGGCGCATAATCTTTCCATTATCTCCGAAATGAAATGCCTTAAAAAAACATCCTTGATAAATTCTGTCATTCATATTTATAAAAATTTCTTTCTTTTAAATCTCTATTATCTTATTATGTTAATATTAACATAATTTAAAAACAAAAAAATCCCTAGCTAACAAAAAAATGCTTATTATGCATAAACGTAATTTTTATTACTTAAAAAGTAAAATTGGAGCTAAAATTAGCTGTAAATCTTTGGCCTTATTTTGTCATAAAGTAATTTGTTCTTAATAGTTAATTTTTTGTTGATTATTTTTAACTAAAGATAACAACATTGGCATACCTTAAAATTGTTGTTATGGCCGTAAAATATTGATCATCTCTCTATCTGTGAAACCACCCTTTTAAAACTTTAATTGCTACACAATTGAAAGGGCAGTGGGAGTTTTTGTTACAATGGAAACAGCAGTTTGCTTTCAGCAAACTTTTAGTGTCTAATATTTTTCTTATGTGATAAATCACATAAAGATGTCAGGTTAAAAGTATCTTTATCGCTTAATATTTAAATGCTGTTGTTGATTACGTTGAATGGAATTACTAGTTTTAGGCTTATTAATTTTTTGCTTTTCTGCAAGATATTTTTTATAACATTGATATCTATATTTTTCTGCTTGTAAATCTAGTGTCTTACCACTTAAAACTTCTTGAGTTTTAACATACTTACCACTAGCATCTTTACTACTAGTCATAATGTCATACATATAATCTTCAACAAGGTTTAAAGTATATAGTCCCTTGAGAATATGATTACAATTATTAACATCGAGTTTAATCCCTTTTGATTTTTCAGCTGATTTTAATTGACATAATTGCGGATGAATATATTTCTTAGCAATTCATACAGCTTTGTTTTCATCAATTTTTGCTTTTTTTGTTTAAATGCGATTTTAATATTAATAATTTGGTTGTTCATAGTTAGTGCCTGCTTTCTTTAAAATTATTTTTTGATTTTATTATTATTTTTCTTGTTAAATAAATGATTATTTTCAACTCTAAATTTCAATAAAACAATATTAATATGCAATTTATTTTTACAATAAGAATAAGTTTTATTCATTATTTGAATTTTGCCAATTACTTTATTTTGACAGTTTGTTACTTTACATTTATCCATTTTCTTGGTCCTTTCCAAAATAAAAAACAGCAATTATAATTGCTGTTATCTTAAATATATTAATTTAATTGAGGTTACAAATTTAAGTCTGTAACTATTTTTTCTAGGTTTCATCATTTTAGTTCTTTATTATGTGATATCAATACAAAAACATTTTTAAAATCTATATCAAATTCAATAGCATTATTTTTTATTTCTTTTAACCTTTTTTCTTCATTAACAGTTAATCTTGAACCATCACCTAAAGGGATACAATATAAAATTTTTATTGATTTATCAGAATAAAGTTTTTGAATATTTTGATTATATTGTTTTTGCTTTTTAAAATGCTTTCTAATTATATCAATATTGTCTTTAGTAATTCCATGATAATAACTTGATTTATCTGAATGATCAGCATCATCTCAATCATCTGGCGGATATCTACGAGGTTGATTGTTTTCTTTTTGTTTTTTGAATACTCTTTCAATTTTTAGAATATTTTTTGAGAATCAAGGACTAGAATTAGGATTAGCACAAATAATTTCAGTACCAATTATTTCTCCATTACTTAATTCTATAATAAAGTCTGGTGAATCAAATTTATAAATTTTTAGACTATCTAATTTTAAAATATTATTTCGTTTAAGGAAGTCATCCAAGATATAAACTTCTAGAGAAAAATCATCAAGTTTTTTGAAATGTTTAAACATTTCATGTTCAGTATTACCATGTACTATTTCTAATACAATATTAAAAAATTCATGTTTTTGTTCATGATTTTTAAATTCACCCACTAAATCTCCAAAATATGCTGCCTTTTCATAATCTTTTTGTTGAAGTATTGCTGATATATTTATTTCTGGTTTTTCATCAGTAATTGAATTAAAAACTAATAATGGAACTCTAGTATTTTTCTTTTCATTTTTTTTAAGCAAGGCGCTTAATTCTTTTATTTTATTTAAATTATTCTCAAACTGCTTATCTATTTCTATCATATTCTTTCATTTTTTCTTCTAACATTTGATTTTTTTTCTTGAGTTCTTTTACTTCTGCTTCAACAACTTTAAGTCAAGCAAGTTCAGGATGTTCTTGCTCATAAAGCCATTGTTTAACTTCAGGTCAATGTTTTTCTTAATCTGTATGTTTTTCGGTGCTTCATCAAAATATTTTAAAATAGTCTTAATATCTTTAATATCATATCGTTTTAATTCTAATAATTCATTTATACCATGATAATGGTTAATACCAAAGCCTAAAAATTCTCAGATTGTCAGTTAAACTCATCTCTTTTTTTGATAAATAAATTATATCATTCTTAGAATCAAATCTGCTAAATTGACTATCAAATTTTTCAACTTTCTTATGTGTTTTATTAATAATTTTGACGTGATTTAACAAATTCTTTCATATTTTTAATATTATCTTTAATTTGTGAATTATATTTCATTTTTTCATTGTTACGTTTATTTACTAAAGTTTTAAAATGATTATCAATTTTCTTTTGATAATTTGCTTTTCCGGTAGTAACACCTTTAGGATTTAAAAACTTTCCAACGCCTTTTGCTGTTTCAGTTGTACCAGCAAGACCAGCTGAAGCAGTCATAACAGATTGAAAGTTTTGTCTTGCTTCTGAAATTCCAACTCGTTCACCAATAAATTCACCAAAATAACTTTTTTATGTTTGATATCCCTTTTTGAAGTGATTTTTTTGTTTTTTTTAAGACAAAAAAGTAAGAAAGTAAAAAATAATTTAATGAATAGAATTCATTCACTCATCTCCTTAATTCTAATTTATATAAATTAATCGTAACTTTTAAATTTATTTTAGTAAATCTTTTAATTCTAATTTTTTTAATATTTTTGTTATTATTTGTTAGCATTAACTTTAATTACTTCTAAGTTATGTTCAATAAAATTTAATTTTATATTTATCAATGACTTTAGAATTGCTTCTAATTCTAATTGATCATAATCATCTGAATATTTTTCTTTAAGTTGATGAATCTTTTTTTAATTGCGTAAGTTGGTTTTGTAAGTAAGTAATAGCTTGATTTTTTTCTGTTAGATTAAAGTTACCATTAGTTTGTTCTTCAACGACATTAATAAAATAATCTACAACTTATTGTAATTTTTCATTTGTTACTTTAATTTTGTTATTCATAATTAAATACCTGTTTTCTTTAAATAATTAAAAAGCAGTTCATTACAAATCTTAATTTTATGTTCCTAGCATTCTGAATAGTGGCCATTTTAAATTATTACTATCAATTTTGTGCTAAAAAGTCAATAAATTCTTGATCAAACTTAAAGAGGTTAACTAAAATTGCAAAATAATAGTAGCCTAAGGCATAAACTAAAAAACGAATTGTTGATAATAAATAATAATAACTATTATTATTTAAGAATATATTAAACATCTTTTGAAAAATAATCATGCCAATAATTCTAATTAATGATCAACCATAGAAAATAACTATTGTTCAAATAATAATTATGAAACAAACTACCTTAATACTATTATTTGAAATAAAGTAACCAAGAATAAAAGCTGTTGCAAATAATAATACGTTGATTATTAAAATAAATAATTCAATTTTTCAAAGTAATTTTAAATATTTGCTAATTTTTTGAGAATTCAAATTACTATTGCTAATTTGATAGTCCTTATGTAAGGGTGAGATAGCTTTTTTATTTTTAATAAAAATTAAAGTACCAACCACATTTAAAATATTTAATGTTAGAATATCCAAAAGTAAGACTTTAGAATAATTCTTGCGATAAATAGAACGCAATGATAATTTATATCAAGCACTAATTATTTTGATAAGAAAGACTATTAATAAAAATTGAAGAATTCAAAATCCAATTTGAGGTCAATCTACACCTTCCATTGCATCAATTTGGACTTCCAAAAAGTTATAAATAAAACTCATAAGAAAAGTAATATATATGATTAAAGTAAATACATATAAGGTCATGTTAATTCAAAAAGATCAAAAAAATAATTTTAAAATTGCTGGTTTGATATCAAAATTATTTTTAATGGTATCACTAACTTTAAGACACTTAAAAGTAAGAATTAATTTTTCATGAGTTGTGTTGATTTTATCTTTTATCTCTAAATTATCTTTTCTTGCAACTATTGCTGTAATTCAATATAGCAAAAATCCAATCATCTTTTTCTCCTTCACTAAATATATTGTTATTCAACATAGATTTCCCCTGGAATAACAAAACTATGTCATTGTCATTTAACACCATTGCCTTGATTAACAGCAATCATTCTTCTAGTAACAGAAGCAAGAAAAAACTAGATTGATAAGAGGAAGAATTCATGAACCAGGAGTAACAATCAACCCAATAATAAAGGCCACAACAGCAATAAATATATCTAAAATCATTGGTATATTCCCAATTTGCTCTAAAATAATGCCTCCCAAAGACTTACTTAAACGCTTTAGTTGCTTTATTATTCCATATTATAAAGGCAGTTTAAAAAAATCTAGCAACTGAACAATAAAATTAAAAAATAGTTTTTTTGAAACTATCCTTTTAAATTATTGCTATCAATTTTGTAATAAGAAGTCAATAAATTCTTGATCAAACTTAAAGATGTTAACTAAAATTGCAAAATAATAGTAGCCAAACATATAAACTAAAAAACGAATTATTGATAATAAATAATAATAACTATTATTATTTAAAAGGATATTAAACATCTTTTGAAAAATAATCATGCTAATAATTCTAGTTAATGATCAAGCATAGAAAACAATTATTGTTCAAAGAATAATTGGGAAACAAACTATCTTAATACTATTATTTGAAATAAAGTAACCAAGAATAAAAACTATTGCAAATAATAATACGTTGCTCATTAAAAAAAATAATTCAATTTTTCAAAGTAATTTTAAATACTTGCTAATTTTTTGAGAATTCAAATTACTATTGCTAATTTGATAGTCCCTATGTAAGGGTGAGATAGCTTTTTTATTTTTAATAAAAATTAAAGTACCAACCACATTTAAAATATTTAATGTTAGAATATCCAAAAGTAAGACTTTAGAATAATTCTTTCGATAAATAGAACGCAATGATAATTTATAAGTAGCACTAATTATTCTGATAAGAAAAACTATTAATAAAAATTGAATGATTCAAAATCCAATTTGAGGTCAATCTCCAACTACCATTTCACTAATTTGGATTTCCAAAAAGTTATAAATAAAGGTTGCAAGATAAGTAATATATGCGATTAAAGTAAATGAACATAAGGTGATGTTAATTCAAAAAGATCAAAAAAATAATTTTAAAATTGCTGGTTTGATATCAAAATTATTTTTAATGGTGTCACTAACTTTAAGATATTTAAAAGAAAGAATTAATTTTTTATTAGTTGTGTTGATTTTATCTTTTATTTCTAAATTATCTTTTCTTGCAACTACTGCTGTAATTCAATATAGCAAAATTCCAATCATATTTTTCTCCTTCACTAAATATATTGTTATTCAACGTAGATTTCCCCTGGAATAACAAAACTATGTCATTGTCATTTAACACCATTGCCTTGATTAACAGCAATCATTCTTCTAGTCACAGAAGCAAGAATACTAGAAACTAACGCACTAACACCAAGAATTATCTGACCAACCGTAGGAGTAGCAGTCAACCCAATAATAAAGGCCACAACAGCAATAAATATATCTAAAATCATTGGTATATTCCCAATTTGCTCTAAAATAACGCCTCCCAAAGACTTACTTAAACCTTTAACTGCTTCATTAATATTTTTTGTATTTCCTTCCCAATATGCAACTTTTAATTTATTAACATATTTTGAAATTTCTCTTATATTTTTAATTAAAAAGAAGACATTGATAATTTTTGTGACTAAATTAACTGATTCAGCATTTTTTACTGCTGTTTCATTAAAATGGATATATCCTCCTCATTGCCAAAACTTTCATCAACGACTTGGTCCATAAGCTGTGTACCACATATAAGAACTAAATGTTGATGCTTCAAGTTTGCCATTAAGACTAAAGCTATCAAAATTTACAATTTCACTATTTGCATTTTTAGTATAAGTTTGATAAATCAACTCCATAGTACCTTGGCTAACTGCAACTTTAATTAGGCCAAATAGCACTGCATTATTAAGATTAGCTAAAGCCAAATCAAGATTTTGGTTCAATTTTGTTGGCAATTTACTGCTATTTAATTGCTGATAATCAATTGTTAATTGATTGTTCTCAAAACGTAATGCTTGATTAAGAACATTATCAATTAATTGATTATCTCAATTTTGTGTTGTTACTTGAAATGCTTTGATTTCTGCATTGCTAAAATTATTATGATTGCTAATTCTATGGAGCGAATTTATTAACTCCTGATTTTTTGTTTCCTTAACACTTTCCACTTTGACAGCAGTATCAATATTTTGTCCTGTTACTAAAATTGAATTACCTATTACTAAAATACCACCAAAAATTGGTAATAATAACTTTTTCATATTTGATACCCCTTTTTGAAGTGATTTTTTTGTTTTTTTTAAAACAAAAAAATAAGAAAATAAAAAATAATTTAATGAATAGATTTCATTCACTTATCCCCTTAATTGTTATTTATATAAATTAATCGTAACTTTTAAATTTATTTTAGTAAATCTTTTAATTCTAATTTGTTTAATTTTAATCATAATCATATTAAATTAAAAAAATTCCTTAATTTTTAAGGAATTTCTTTTGTTTTTGTGTCTTTTATTGCTTTTTGTAATTCAATAAGTTGTTTTTGTAAATAAGCAATAACTTGATTTTTTTCTGTTGGATTAAAATTACCATTAGTTTGTCCTTTAACAACATTTTATCATTTCCATTATTTATAACACAAAAAACTAAAATTTACTTAATTTAATAATTTTCTAACTGTTTTATTATTAAATTATTTGCTCATTTTAATAAAATAATAAATAATATGTCACAAGGATTCAGAATCTACAAAAAATATAAAAAAATGAAACATCAATTAAAAGTGGTGTTCCACATCAAAAATTATATGAAGATATAAAAATTGAAAAAGAACAGTTAGAAAAAGAAAAAAAATAATTTAATAGATAAGTTAACAAAAAAATTAAAAGATGAATATAAAGAGGAAATTGAATGTGCAGAAAAAAAATATGGAAATTTATTAGAGACTTTAAAAGATGTAGATAGTTTATTTAAGGGTAGTAATAAAAAAACTGGTGATCTAGCAGAAAATATGATGGATCAAATTTTATCAATGATTCAAAACACTAAAATAAAAGGAGCAATTATTGAAAGCCAGCCCACATTAGAAGATGGAAAACACCCAGATATTATTATTAAATCAGGCATATCCTCCTATAATAATCAATGCAAAAATTCCTAGAGATACATTTTTAGATTATGTACCTAAAGATAATTTTAAGAAAGGAATAATTAGGCATGTAAAAGATATAAAGAATAAATATATTAAAGGTGATGTTCCTTTTGCAATTATGTTTCTTCCCTCAGACAATATATTAATAGAATTAATTACAAATTTTGGTGATGTTTTTGGTCAAGATAAGACTGTAAAGTCTAATGGTGAAAATTTAAATTTTTTAGAATATTGTTTTGAAAATAAAATAGTTCCTGTTTCATCGGGAAATATTATTTCAGTGCTAACAATGTTAGAACGTTATTTTATAATGTATAATAAACAATAAAATACTTCTAAAATAGGTCATAGTGTCCACTTAATATGTATAATCTCAGATTTGCTTTTACATTGAATATCAAAAATGGCTATTTTATTTAGCCATTCCTTCATGTTAGTTCTTTCATTAATTTACACTATCTAAACATATTGACTTATTCCTTATGTCTAAACTTATTCCTTTATTATTTTATTTTTTATATTCTTTTCTTATATGATTATCATATGATTTACAATTTTGACAATTCTTACAATTTGGATGTGGTCCTGGTTGTCTACAAAGACAATGACAAGCATAACAACTTAAATTACAAGTTCCCGCCATTTTTTCACCTCTTTTCAAATACCTTTTATATGATAATAACTCTATTTCTTTTGTTTATCAATGAAAAAATAGCATAATTTATGAAAAAACCTTTAAATTATTAATTAATTTTAAAAGTGTTAATTTTTAGAAGTTTTCAAACTGCAAATTTTAATGTTACTTTACAACAAATTTAAATTTCAACTCAGCTTTAAAAATAAATTAAACATATGATAATTAAAATCAAAATTAAATTATTAAAACAAACTTATTAATTAAAAATTTAAAATTAACAAAATTAACAACTAATTTTACTAATTGTCAAAATCGTACTTATAGCCACTATTCAGAATGCCAAGAACATAAAATTAAAATTTGTAATGAACTGCTTTTTAATTATTTAAAGAAAACAGGTATTTAATTATGAATAACAAAATTAAAGTAACAAATGAAAAATTACAATAAGTTGTAGATTATTTTATTAATGTCGTTAAAGAACAAACTAATGGTAACTTTAATCCAACTGAAAAAATTCAAGCTATTACTACTTACATAACCAACTTATTGAATTACAAAAAGAATTAACCACTAAAGAAAAATATTCAGATGATTACGAAGAATCAGAATTAGAAGCAATTCTAAAGTCAAGGCGTCATCTTAATGATTGTCCATTCCTATGAAGTTACTGTTTAAATATTAGTATTTTAGATGATAAGTTTAAAGCTTTTGATAATTATTAAACTTACTATAATTTATGGTAATCTTAGTTTATAAATTTATTGGTTAGGGATTTTATTTATGAGTAATGAAACAATAAGAAAAAAATGAGATAATTTATTGAATTCATTCAATAAATTATTGAAATCTACTGAACAAAATAAAAACTCTTATTTTGTAAAATTTTTTAAAGAAGAAAAAAAATTAATAAATTTTTATAGAAATAAAATCTCTAAAAATAAAATTAATTTTAATGATGTCAAAAAAGAATTAAATTTAGATCTAGATTTTAGTAAATTAAAAGAATGTGTACCAATGCCCAGTAATTTTAGTATTGCTTTAAAAAAATATAGAGAATCTCTTAATTTTTTTATTTTAAAAACGAAAACTATCAGTCCTTCTATTATATCTAATACTCTTTTTAAAAGAGGATGAAGAAGTTTTGAAGATTTATCAAATATTATTAAAATTATTGATGAAACAAAATATGATAGTTCTATAATTAATAAATTATTTTTTAAAGAATTATACTCAATTCTTGACAGAACAGCAGTAGAATTTTGTGAAATAAAAGCTAGAGAAAATATAAAGAATATAACTTGAAAAAATTTAGAGAAAATTCATAATGATGACTATGTATATATTTTTCTAACTAATTTTATAAAATTAAAAACTAACAAATATAAATTCACTATTTTAAAAAGTTATTCAGAAAAAAATAATGAAATTGTTTGAGAAAATAAAGAAAATCCTTTTTTTCTTAAATTAAATTTTAATCCATTATGAAAAGATATAACTAATATGAGAAATGACTTAGAACATTCTATTTCAACATTCCTTTATATTAATAATGAAGAAAAACATTGGCAATTAATTGCTAATATAGAGTTATTAATAGGATTTAATTTTTATTTAATATCTGAACTTGATAATTTTATATAACATTATAAGTTTAATCCCTAGTTAGTCATTTTTTGGCTAGCTAAGCATTTTTTTGTGTTTAAATAACTAAAAGATTAAATTTAAGTTTTTTTCTAAAAATTTATTGATAATTGATAAAATAAAAGTATAAGTTTTAATAATTTATAATTTTTCTTAAGGTGTTACAAAAATGGAAACTTATTTTAGTGGAGATGTTTATTCTTTTGATAAAAGAATAAATTGAATTTTTAATTTTTTATCTTTTTTAGGCCCTTTTCTTTCTTCTAATTTTTTTAAAGGACCTGTTTTAGATATTTTATTACCAATTCTTACATTTTTATTACCTCTACTTAGTGAATTTATTTATTTAGTTATAAGAGGCTATTATTTTAAACAAAAATTAAAATTTATTTTAGCAAGAAAATCATATAAAATAAATGCTATTGGCATGTTTATAGATTCTAGTTTTAAAGTAAAGCCTAATGAGGCTAATAAAGAAGTTCAATTATCAGATAGATATATAATTGAACTATTTATAGAATATGATTTTTGAAAAGCTAGTTTAAAATTAATAGCTAAGATTAGTATTGAAAATAGTAAAACTGATGGTTGATTTTCTAAATATGTAAGATATTTAAAAAATTTAATAAAAATTATAAATAAAAATGATGAAAATATCATACCTTTGAAATCATATCATTTAGAATGTTTACTTTATTATATTAATGACTCTTATTTTGTTCCTTGAAAGTCTAAAGAAGAACTAAAAAATAATTTGATAAAGTGCTTAAATGTGATTTTTGTTAATCACGAAAAAGACTTTAATTTATTGAATGAAATTAATGGATTATTAAGACTTAATAGAAGTTTGACATATAATAATTACAAAACTGCAATCCTTAATTTACTTATTTTAATCGGAGATAAGTTAAATTTAGTAGTTTAATTGAATAGAGAGTACAAGAATATGAAACAAGAAATTATTAAAAAATTACAAACTTATGTTTGAGATGATCCTTTTAAAAATGAAATGATTTAATAATGAGAAGTATAAAATTTTTCTTTGGAGATTAAAATGAATATTAATGAAGAAAGACAATTTAGAATTTTAGAATGAGTTTGGAACAATCATTCATATTATTTTTTGGATAATAAATTAGATTTTAATAATTATGAATTAAAAACTAATTTTAACGATAATACTAATACTAGAAATTTTACAAACAAAGCTGATGCAATTCTGAAGCCTAAAGAAAATTTTAGTGCTAAAAAATATTTTATTCAAAATGTTTCGTTTAGTCATACATCAAAAAATGATAACTTTAGAAAAGAAGAAAGTAATGCTTATAAAAGAGGTAATTACAATAAAAATTTAATAAATCAAATTAATTCTCAAGAGCAAGGGAAGTTATTAATTGAATCACTTTTATTTGAATTAAAAACTGAAATTCAAAAAAAATTAGAATATAACTTTAATCTTAATGAAAATGAAGAAGCAATTTTATTTATTATTTGTCATACTAGATTAATGTTTGAAAATAATTCAGCTAAGGCCTTAGGCAATATAATATTCGCTTGCTTACATAATAATTTTAGAGCAAACGATAAAATTTATAATTATAGTAAAATTATTATAGTATTTAATATGAACGCTCTTATTGATGGTCATTGATTTTCTCCAATTATTGAAATTAATTTTAAAACGGGTAAAGATAAAATTAATGAACCAAAAATATTTCAAATTAAATTAAATTTGATAAAGCATATTGGATATTTAGATATTTTGGAATCAAATAAAAATTTTGTTTATCAAAATATTAGTATGAATCCATTTTTTACAAAAAAAATTAATAAGATTAAAAGTTAATGTTTTATTTAAAAGATTTTTAATTTTAAATAAAATATTTTTTGTATAAAGTAAAATTATATTAATAAATGCTTATTAGGTTATAAAGAAACGAAGGAATTAATATATGCAACAAGAATATAAAATTGAAAATTAATTTACTTTTTATGAACAAAAATCAAAGGATGTTTTTACTAAAGCTTTAGCAGAATTAAAAGCTGAATATGAATCTAAGGAGTTAGAAATCTTTCATTCTCGGTGAAGAAAAAATCTAAGGATATATTCACCATGGTACAAGAAAAAGAACAATCATTACAATTTTTGGCAGTTTAACTTATTCAAAACATGGTTATTGACACTAAGATAAAGATCGCTACAAATATGTTTATTTCTCTGATTTAGCGTTAGGTATTGAAAAATATCAAAGAATCACTAATCATTTACAAGTTAAAATTTTATCATTGATTGCTGGTAAACGTTACCAGAATATTTTAGATTGTTTTCCCAATGTTAATTTTCATTGTCGCACAATTTCTAATATTGTTGATCGTGCTAAAATTAGTTCATTTACAACATCTATGCAAATATTAGTTAAATTTAGACATTTAATTTAAGTAATGATATAATTTAAAAGAATTTAAAGCTTGTTAAATAAAGAAATGCAAACTAAATAATATTTTTTACCACACAATTTACTAAAATATTCTTTCAATCAATGGAAATTTTATATTTGACATTGTTAAATTAATAAAGTATTATTATACAAGTTGTTTTTTAATTTACAATTTTCTTTATTAAAGAATTGATTAATTTTGTAAAATAAAAAATACAAAGTAAAAATTATTTTACAATTAAATTATTTTACAATTACACTTTAAAGAAAATTACAATTTTTTTTATTAAAAAACGGAGACGATATGAATTTTAATCAGTTAAACTTAAAAAATGAATTAAATTTAGCACTTATTAAATTGGGTCATACTAAACCAACACCAATTCAGAATATTTCTATTCCACTAATCATAAAAAATAAAGATATTTTTGGCAAAAGTCATACTGGAACAGGTAAAACTGGTGCTTTTGTTTTGCCAATTTTACATAATTTAGATAATACTTTATTTAAAAATCAAGCTTTAATTATTTGTCCAACTAAAGACTTAGCAGTTCAGATATTAAATGAAATAAGAAAATATTCTATGTATTTAAAGAATGTAAATACTGTTTTATTAATTGGTGGATCTAATATGAAACGACAATTAATTGATCTAAAATCTAGTAATATTGTTATTGGAACACCAGGTAGAATTGTTGATCATTTACATCGAAAAAGTCTGAAACTAAAATTTTTAAAAACTATTGTATTAGATGAAACTGATGAAATGGTAAAAATGGGATTTAAAGAACAGATTGATGAAATCTTTTCTGCTGTAGCTAAAACTACCCAAACAATCTTTTTTTCTGCTACAATTTCAACCTCAATTTTAAAAATTACTGAAGCCTATCAAAATAATCCAATTAAAATTAATCTGAATAATGAATTACAAATGCAAGAACATAAGAATTTAAATCAATATTATTTTGATACAAAGAATATTAATAAAGAAAAAGCTTTAATTGTTTTATATAAAGAATTAAATCCAAAACTAAGTATTATTTTTTCAAATACAAAAGCTTATACTAATAAATTACAAGCATTGTTAAAACAAAATAATATTGATTCTGTAATAATTACCGGTGATAAACGTCAAAGAGAACGTGAGCAAGCAATGAAATTATTTAAATCTGGTAAGATTAACGTTTTAATTGCTACTGATTTAATGGCACGTGGTATTCATGTTGATGGAATTGACTATGTTTTTAACTTTGATATTCCAAAAGAAAAAGAATATTACACTCATAGGATTGGTAGAACTGCTAGAGCTGGTGCAATTGGCACTGCTATTACTTTAGTTAATAATAAAAATAATTATTTTGAATTAAAAGATATTGAAAAATTTCAAAATCAATCAATTAATAAACTTGAAATCAATTCAAATTTATTAAAGTTTGAAAAATCTAATAATTATAATAAATCTAAAACTTATAATTTTAAAAACTATCGCAAAAAAACTAATTAATTTTTTTAATAATCCAAAAGGATTTTTTATTAAGATAAAAGAGTTTTTTTCTCATTAATTAAATTTGATATTTATCTTTTGATTACTATAATAATATTATTTAACATAATTTGTTAAATAATTCTTTCAATCTCTTATTTCTATTAGTTGCTTTAATTTCAATTATTATATATAATTATTAGTGCTTTAAGCAATTGTAGCCCCGGTAAAGTTACAATGCAAGGAGAAGTAAATATGCGTCAAACAACTATGAAATTTAATAACATTGAAAAAAAATGATATGTTATTGATGCTAGTGGAATTGTTTTAGGGCGTTTAGCAACTGAAGTTGCTAAAAAACTGCGTGGTAAAGATAAAGCAATCTTTACTCCATATTTAGACTGTGGTGATTTTGTTATTATTGTAAATGCTAACAAAATTAAACTAACAGGAAAAAAACTGCAAGACAAGAAATATTACAATCACTCACAATATCCAGGTGGATTAAGAGTGCGTAAAGCGCAAGACATGTTAAATAAAAATGCTGCAGAGTTAATTGAAATAGCTGTTAAAGGAATGTTACCAAACACAACTTTAGGAAGAAAGCAATTGACTCACCTACATGTTTATAATTCTGATCAACATCAACATCAAGCTCAAAATCCAGAAGTTTTAGTATTGGATAAAAAATAGGAGTAAACTATGGCAACAACTGATAAATTAACTACATATAGTGGTTCTGGTGGTAGAAAAAGTTCAACTGCTCGTGTTCATCTAACAAATGCTGCTGATAAAGCTAGTATTTTAGTGAATGGAACTGAACCAATGTCATTCTTTGGTCAAGAATTATTAGTTAAAGATATGTTACTACCTTTAAAAGTAACTAATACTTTAGCAAAATTTGATGTTCGTATTACTGTTGATGGTGGTGGAAAGTCTGGTCAAGCAGGAGCAGCACGCTTAGCGATAGCTAAAACTTTAATGAAGGTATCTAAAGAATATAAAGATGTGTTACGTGCTAATGCATTATTAACTAGAGATGCTAGAATTAAAGAACGTAAAAAATATGGGTTGAAAGCAGCTAGAAAAGCTCCACAATTCTCAAAACGTTAGAAAGAGTTTTAATAAAAAACTCTTTTTTCTTTTTTAAATAGAATCTAGATAAAATAAGGATATAGGCAAAATATTAATTTAAGGAGAAGTACCATTGAAAACAGTTGCTAACAAATTATGAACTAATAGCTACACAATAAAAAAATCAAAATTTGAAGTTTTTATTTTGCAAGTGACTAATATTTTTGGAGTAGAAAAATTTTTGCAAACTTATATTGATAATAAAGCAACTCATAATTGCTATGCTTATATTATTGGATTTAAAAAAATAATTAAAAAATTTTTTGATGATAGTGAACCAAGTAGATTAGCAGGATTTGCAATTTTAAAAATTTTAGAAGAGAAACAACTAACTAATATCATTGTTTTGGTTCGTCGTTACTTTCAACCCCCAAAATTAGGAGTAGGTCGTTTAATGCGAGCCTATCAATATTCTTTACTTAAATACTTAGAAGAAACAAGATTACTATCAATAATACCAAGTAAAAAGTATTACTTAATAGTACCAATTAATTTAGTTAATTTAGTTTATCAGTGACAAAAGCAGAATCATTTTATGATTTTAGAGCAAAAAAATGATGACTTAAAAATGATATTTATTGTTAATGTTGCAGATAAAAAGCATCCTTTTGCTTATCATAATAATGTTAGTATCACTTTTATTGAAGATAGTTTTTTAATAAGTGACAATTAATTTTAAGAAAATATTGCAATAGTATTTTATTGCATATATAATTATTTTGTTGCTTTTCTGGGGCTATAGCTCAGCAGGTTAGAGCGCACGCTTGATAAGCGTGAGGTCGTTGGTTCAAGTCCAATTAGCCCCACCATTATTTAAATAAGTTTAAAAATTCATTGCTTAAAAATAAACTTACTAAAAGTTTATTTTTTTATTTTTAGAGTTAATTTTATTTGCATTTAATTGCTATTTTTTAATTGTTGTAGTTTATTTGAGAAAATTCATTTATTTTCTAAAAGTAATTTTTTATGAGAAAATAATAATATGATATAATAAAAATCTAATTATAAACTTTTTAAGCAAGAGGTGAGATAATGATTATTTCAGTTCATGGAAAAAATCTTGAAATTACAGAAGTAATTAATAATGCAATTGAAAAAAGCCTAGAGCGCTTAGAAAGATTTCAAAAATTTATTAAATCTGATACTAGAGCAAAAGTTGAAATTTGTAGTTATCCTGATAAAACTTATAAAATTACAGTGAGTATTAATTTACCTTTTAATAAACATTTGCAATGTCAAGTAAGAGATCATGATTTATATGTTGCTATTAAACAAATGATTAATCCTTTAACTCAACAATTAAATCACTTAAAAACTCAACTTGAAAATAAAAACTTTGTTGGTGCTGGTGAAGCAGTATTAGAAAATGATGAAGAAATAGCTTCTGATTATACAATTGACGAATTTGATGAATCTTAATATTCATCTAATTAGTATAATGATTATGACAAGAAATTTTAAGGCTGTTTTCTAAGTAGTATCTAAATAAAACTTAGAAAAGAAAAAGGACTAGTATTGCTTAATATTAGTTTTTTATTTATTATCAATATCAATTTTAATTTTGTTGCTTGAATATAGTATAATTCAGATATAAAAAATGACTAATAATCAAATAATAGAACTAAAAATGTTTATTATTTGCTGTTAAGAACACTTTTTATTTTATTAGGTTTTCTGTATAATATAAAGTGGCTTGAGTGAGTAATTGAGGTGCAATCAGGTGTCAGAATTTAATAATAAAGATTATGAAAAAGTTTATCAAATTTTAAGACAAAATATTTTAGCTGTTCCTGGTGTTGCATCAATTACAAAAAATAAAAATGATAATTTAAAAATTGATATTAATAAAAGCAATTTAAAATGAATTGTTAATATTAATATTAATTGTTTTTCTTATGTTAATATTTGAGCAGTAGCACGTCAAGTGCAAAATCAAGCTAAATATATTATTGAAAAAATTAACAATCATAAAGAATCTGTTGAAGTTAATGTTAATGTTTTTGATTTAGTTGAAGAAGATATTGATTAGGTGGTAATTAATGAAAAGGATTGATTTAAAAATCTTAAAAACAATGCTAATTAGTGGAGCTCATAATTTATATAATCATCATTATGAAGTTGATAAATTAAATGTTTTTCCTGTACCAGATGGTGATACTGGAACTAATATGAATTTAACAATGATGAATGGTATTAAAGAATTAAATGGCAAAAATTATGAAAGTTTCAAAGAATTTGGTACAGTTTTTACTCGAGGTTTAATTATGGGAGCAAGAGGGAATTCAGGAGTTATTTTATCGCAAATTTTTCGTGGTTTTTTTTATAATTTTATTCATAATAAAAATTATGCTACTGTTGAATTTTTTAGTCCCTCTGATATTTTAAAGGCTTTACTACATGCAAAAGATTTTGCTTATAAAGCAGTAATGAAACCTGTTGAAGGAACAATTTTAACTGTTATTAATGATGGAGCTACAAATCTTAATCATTTTTGTGCTAAAGAAAAAGATTCTGTTATTCTTTTTGAAAAGTTATTAGAATTAATGCAAGAATCATTGAAAACAACTCCTGAATTATTACCAATTTTAAAAAAAGTTAATGTGGTTGATTCAGGAGGAGCAGGGCTTGTATTTATTTTTGAAGGAATGCTGTATGGATTAAAGCATAATAAATCAATAGCCCTTAATAAAAAACTTACTGTAGAAGATAACACTAAGTTTGATTTTGTGATTAAAGAAGAAGAATTTGGTTACTGTACAGAATTAATTATTAATTTGCATAAAATTAGTGAAAAAGAATTTGATTTAAATAAAACACGAAATGATTTAGAAGCAATGGATGGTCAGTCAATAGTTGTTGTTGAAGATCAAGAATTGATTAAGGTTCATGTCCACACTTTAAAGCCAGGTCAAATTTTAGATTACTTACAAAAATATGGTGATTTTTTAACAGTTAAAGTTGAAAACATGACTGAACAAGCTAAAGCTCATGCTCAAACTGTTATCCTTCCAAGAAAATTAAATAATAAATATGCTCTTATTGCTTGTGTACCAGGTAAAGGAATTGAGCAGTTTTTTAAAGAAGAATTAAATGTTACAGCAACAATTTTTTATTCAAAAAGAATTAATCCTTCAACTGATGATTTTTTAAAAGTAATTGAAAAAGTTGATGCTAAGACAGTTTATATTCTACCAAATGATAGTAATTTACTTTTAGCTGCTGAACAAGCAAAAAAATTAGAGAAGAAGTCAAAAATTTTTGTTTTACCTACTAAAAATATTGCTCAAGGAATGCGAGCAGCTTTAAATTTTAATCAGAGTTTAACAAGTAAAGAAAATAATAGGAATATGACAAATGAAATAAAGAATGTTACTTATGGCTATATTTCAATTGCTGATCGTGATGTTGAAATTGATGATGTTAATATTAGAAAAAATACCTATGTTGCTGCAGGAATATTAAGAAAAGATGCTAAATTAAAGATTTATGCTTCTAATAAAAATTTGATTAGCACAGTAAAAAAAATATTTGACAAGATTATTTGAAGTACAGCAGAAATTATCACAATATTTAAAGGTAAGGATGTTACTTCTGAAGAAATTTATAATATTACTAAAATTCTTGACGAAAATTATGATCTTGAATATGAATTTGTTAATGGTCAGCAAGAAGTTTATAACTTTTTATTTGCTGTTGAATAGATTTTTAAAAAATAGCAATTAAAAAACAACTTTTCATCTAAAAAGTTGTTTTTTGTTGCTTTTATTATTATATAATCATATTATTATATTTATTAATCAAAATAATTGATAAATAATGATGTTAGTTAAAAGTACTAGAAAGGATGATTATATATGCATCAATTAAGTGCTAGTTTTAATCCAGACAATCCACAAACATGAAGTACAGGATTGCTAGTTTTTGCTTCAATTGTTGGATTTATTGGTTTAATTTTATTTATTACTACATTAGTTTGATTTATTACTTGAATTAAGTATTCTTGATTTCATACTACTAATAGTGCTAATTTAACTGGAGGACAACTATCAAAATTATATTTAGACAGATATGGTGTTAATGCTCAAAGAATTAAATTTCGTGGTACTGGTAGTGGAAGTGTTAATAATATTAATGTTGAATCAAGATATTTTTATTTAAGTCCATATATTCTTAGAAACAACAGTTTGACTTTACGCTTATTGCCATGAACATATCATCGTAGTTCAATTTATACTTTAGCAATGGCAATGGAAAGTACTTGAGCAATTAGTAGTTCTAAAAGTACACGATTTAATAGTTTTTGATGAGATTTTTCTAGAAAAATTTTTTTAATTGTTATTTTGTTACCATTAATTTTTGCAGCTATTTTTGCTTTAGCACCTTATTTCAATTGATCTAGATTTGTTATTGCAAATTCTAATAAAATTGTAATTATTCTTGCAATTTTTGGTGCTTTATTCTTGATTTTTTATTCTCTATCACAATTAATGTTCTATGCAAGATCAAGAAAAGAAATAACTGAAAATTTAAAAGGAATTTTACTACCAAAAGAAATTAGAGCAATTAATTTTATTTTTCAAGTTAAGTTTGTTTACTATTTAATTAGAACAATTTATGAAATATTAAGGCTTGTTTTACAAATTATTGTTCTAATTGAAAGTGAAAAAAAATAAAAAGATTTGTTAGATTTAACAAATCTTTTTATTTTTTTAAAATACTAACTTAAATCAAATAGTACTGAACATTGTTCTTTTTTTAGTAAAAATTAATATGATTTTGTGGAAAATTTTATTTTTTTAGTAATGATAGCTACTACTAGTAAAAATAAACTAACAACAATGAAAACATTTGTATTCGCTATTTGTTCTTAATTGCTTCAATGCCTGGTAGTGGTTTTCCCTCAATATATTCTAGTGCAGCTCCTCCGCCAGTAGAAATAAAACTTACTTTATCTTGATAGTTGAATTTTGTTATTGCTGCAGCACTATCTCCTCCACCAACTAAAGTGAAAGCATCTTTTAAACTAGCTAATATTTGGCAAATATTTTTTGTTCCTGCAGCATAATTATTCATTTCAAAAACTCCTACAGGGCCATTTCAAAAAACAGTTTTAGCATTTTGTAATTTATTTTGAAATAGTTTTTGACTTTCTTTACCAATATCCATTCCAATTTCATCATCAGTAATATTACAGTCTTTAGTGTTAGTTCCAGGAACATCTTCAAATTTTTTACTAGTAACATAGTCAATTGGTAGCACAAGTTTATTTTTTCCTAGTTCAATTAATTCTTTTGCTAATTCAACTTTATCATTTTCTACTAGTGATGTACCGATATTATATCCTAAAGCTTTCATAAAAGTATAAGACATAGCTCCACCAATGATTACAGTATCAGCTTTATTTAATAACTGTTTAATGACATCAATTTTATCTGAAACTTTAGCTCCTCCTAAAATAGCAACAAAAGGTCTAGCAGGACTAATAACAATTTTGTTTAGCATTGTTAGTTCTTTTTCAATTAAGAAACCAATACAACTATCAGCAATATAAGTTGCAATGCCAACATTAGAAGCATGAGCACGATGAGCAGTTCCAAAGGCATCATTAACAAAAATATCCCCTAAACTTGCTCAATACTTGCCTAATTCAGGATTATTTCCTGTTTCTTTTTTGCCATTTAAGTCTTCAAAACGAGTATTTTCCATTAGCAGTAAGTCTTTGACTTTTAAATTGTTAATTGCGTCTTCTAGTTTTTTTCCTCTAGTTTCATCAATGAAAGTAACAGGATAGTTTGCTAATTCTTGTAATCTTTTAGCAACTAATGCAAGACTTTTAGTTTTTTTATCTGTTTCGGTTTTAATTCTTCCTAGGTGTGATAACATAATAATTTTAGCATTGTGTTCTTGCAAGTATTTAATTGTTGCTAGTGTTGCTTTAATTCTAGTGTCGTCACTAATGCTATTGTTTTTGATTGGAACGTTAAAATCAAAGCGAACGATTACTTTCTTGTTTTCAAAATTAATGTTTTTTAAAGTCTTTTTATTCATTTATGTCTCCTTAACTTAAATATTTTCAAAATAAGGAAAGTGCATCTTAGAATTTATAAGATGCACTTCAAAAATTTGTTTTTGTTTTATAACTTACCAAAGTAAAGTACTGTTCTTATAAGTTGAGATACATATGACATTTCATTATCATATCAAGAGAATACTTTAACAATTTGTTTTTTATCAACAGTTATTACTTTGGTTAAAGTTGCATCAAAGATTGAACCAAAACTTGAACTAATAATATCTGTTGAAACAATTGGATCTACATTGTAGCCAAAAGATTCATTTTTATTTTTTTTCATTGTTTGATTAATTTGTTCAGCTGTTACTTCTTTTTTTAACTCAATTGTTAAATCAACAAGTGAGCCAGTAATAACAGGAACACGAATTGCAGTTCCATCTAATTTACCTTTGACACTTGGTACAACTAAACCAATTGCAGCAGCAGCTCCAGTTGCTGCAGGAACAAGGTTAACTAAAGCACTTCTTCCTCTTCTGAAATCAACATGTTCAAGGTCTAATAAACGTTGATCATTAGTTACAGCATGAATAGTTGTCATTCACCCTTTAACAATACCATATTCTTTTTCTAAAATATCAATAACAGGTGCTAAACAGTTAGTTGTACATGATGCTGCAGAAATAATAATATCCTTTTTATTTAAAGTCTTATGATTAACATTATAAACAATAGTCTTTAAATCACCTTTAGCAGGAGCAGAAATAACAACTTTTTTAGCTCCAGCTTCAATATGAGCTTGCGCTTTTTCTTTTGTTGTAAATCTTCCTGTTGCTTCAATAACAAGGTCAATTCCCAATTCTTTTCATGGTAATGCCTTTGGTTCCATTTCTTTACATACTTTAATTGTTTTTCCATCAACAATAATTATATTTTTTTCTTTATCTGCTTTAATTTTATCAGATTTTCATTCTTTATGAACTGAATCATATTTTAATAGATAAGCTAAAGCTTCAACATTTCCTAAGTCATTAATTGCAACAATTTCAACATTTTGTTGTTCAAATAATTGACGAAAAGCTAGTCTTCCTATTCTTCCAAATCCATTTATAGCAATTTTAACTGCCATTTTCCTATATTTCCTCCTTGTATTTGTTTAATTAACAAAAAAGTCAACTGAGTATATTATAGCAATATTAAAAGATTTTTTTAAAGTTTTTTTATTTAAAATGATTTATTTGTTTTAAGTTTGCTAACAGAAAAAATTTAAATTTTTTCTGTTAAGTTTTGTTTTGTTAATTGAATTGGTATCGTTAATTTTTTGATTCTTTCAATTAGTCGTTTAATTTTAATATCTTCAATTTTATTTGATTGTAAACTATAGCAATGTGCTAAATCATTAAGATTATAACTTGAATTAATAAAGGTAGTTTTTAATGGTAAAATTCTAGCATTAAGAATTGGAAATAATAATTCATCTCGTTCTCAAGCACTAATTGCTTCACTTCCTAAATCATCAATAAACAAGAAGTCGCAAGTTTTTATTTGTTCAAGTTTTTTACTCATATCATTTTCATTTTTGAAACTTTTTTTAATTTCCATAATAAATTCTGGTCAAGAAACAAAGCAAACAGTATGTTTTTTTTGAATTAATTTATTAGCTAATAAAATAAAAATAAAAGTTTTTCCAGTCCCTGGTTCACCATATAAAAATAGACCAGGATAATTTTTTAATTTTAATGTTTCTTTTAAATAGTTAACAATCTGTTGACGTTCTTTGCCAGCAACAATAAAATCTTTACTTCATGAAAGTGATAGTAAAGAATCATCATAATGTCTAATTAAAAATTTGTTGATAATTTCTTTTTGACCTAAATTATTAATTCGATGTAAACAGTCAGTTAGAATTATTGTAATTTTTTGATTTGGATTAATAATTAATTTTAAACGGTAACCAGGAATTTTTTGTTGACATTTACTAATATTTTCTCTTTTTTTACATAGGTTATAACTTGTAAGATATTCTTGAAATAAGTCATAATTTTCACTAAATCATTTTTCATTAATTTGATTTTCATTAATAAAGTTAATTAACTCTTTGTTACTTTCGTTTTGCTCTAATATTTGCTTTAAATTTTCTTTCATAAGATGCTCCTTTATCAGTAGCTGGTTATTAATATTTTAATTAATATTTATCAAATTCCTCTAAAATTAATGTAATTTCTTTTTCACTCATTAAATTGTCATTATTAGTATTTTTATTTTTTTTTCAATTAGAATCATTATCTCAGTCATGATTAAAATCATGGTTGCTAACACAATCAATAGTTCATAAAACATCTTGTTGATATTCATTTTTATGTGAGTAAGAGTGTTTTTTACTTTTTTGATAGGCTAATTTTAAATGATTTAAAGCATCATTAATGTTATTAATTTTGTTTTCATGAAAAGTTTTGGCAATTTTTAAAATATAATTAGGTTCAATTCTTTGATTATTTTTAAATCAAACATACTCTAATAAACAATTAACTACTTCATTATTAAGTTGATAATTAAAAGTTAGTAATTTTAAAGTATTTTTTAATTTGCTATCAATTGGTTTTTTAGTTAAAGTAGTTAAATATTCTTCAGAATTTTTTTCTTGCATTAAAGCTAAAGTTTGATTTACAAGTGCTTTATTATTGGTGTTAGTACTAGTGTTGATAGTATTATTTACTTTTGATGTTTCTAAATTAGCTTTTAATTGTTGATAATTTGTAGGATTAGTTTTTGGTATTTTAGTTTCATTTAATGTTGTTTGAGTTTTGTTTAAGTTAGTTATTAGTTGTTGAAATTTGAGTTTATTAGTTTCATTTAATGTTTCAATTTTTTCATCAATTTTACTAACACTATCATTGATGTTAGTTTCAGTAATATTAATAAAATTATTTGTTATTTCTGGTTGATATTTTGTGAAATAATACTTTTGTCTTTCAAATTGTAAGTCACCAATTTTATTAATTAAGTTTGTTTTTAATTGTTCATTATCAAAAAATTTATCAGCAGATAAAGGTTTTTTTAAATGATAAATATAACTTGATTTTGATGGATAGTAGTAACTAATAAGTAGTTGATAAACTTCTAATTTTTTGAATGCTAGTGCTAATTCAACTTGATTAAGATTTAATAGTAACATCAATCTTTTATGATTAAAGTCTAAATTAATACGGGATGTTAGGTGCTTTTCTTGAACTAGAGTTAAATACAAGTTTGTTGGGTTAATTCCAATTATTGGCTGATACAACATACAAAGATATTGATAGTCTGAGTTATCAATATCTTCTTTTAGTAATATTTGAAAAGTATCAAATTCTTTAATTATATGTTGCATATTTATGTTGTACCTAACCTTTCAATAATTGATTTAAATTAAATCTCATGAATAAATTATATTGATAATAAAATATAAATAAAGTAAAATGATTATCTCACTTACTTATCCCCAAGTTTTCCACATTAAAAATTCTTTTTAATGTGGATTTATTCTTTATTTTTGCTTTTTCCACAATAATTAAATTATTTTTTAACTTGACAATGAGGACAAAAATATGTGCCACGATTATTAACTTTAATCTTTTTAATTTTGTTATGGCAGATAAAACAAGCTTGATTTATTCTTGTATGAACTTGCAAATAATTTTGAAATGTTCCTGTAACTCCTAAGCTAGATGTATAAGAGGCAATTGTTGAACCACCTAATTTAATAGATAGTTGTAAAATTTTTATTGAATTTTTGATAATAGTTTCAAGATCTTGATTATTTAGATGGCTGATAATTGTTTCGGGATGAATTTTTGTAGCAAATAAAACTTCATCAACATAAATATTACCTAAACCACTAATAATACTTTGATTTAGTAAAGCAGTTTTTACTTTTTGTTTTTTGTTTTTTCATTTATTTTTTAAATAGTCAACTGTAACTATTTCATCTCAAGGTTCAGGGCCAATATTAATATAGGGTTTTAGATTTTGATACTGATTTTTTGGTTGCAAATGAAAAGTTCCAAATCTTCTTGTATCATGATAACGTAGTTGATAGCCGTTATCTAGATCTAAAACTAATAAAACATGATTTCAATCAATTGGCTCATTTTGTCTTTGATAGTAGTATTTACCTTCCATTCTTAAATGACTTAATAAAACATCATCATTAAGAACAAAAATTAGAAGTTTTGCTTTTCTTCTAATTTCATGAAAGGTTTGACCAACAATTCTTTTTTGAAAAGATAGAATATCAGGTTCTTTAATAATTTTATTAAGTAAAATTCTTACATCAGTAATTTTATGATTAATTAGTACAGGTGCTAGAGTTTTTCTTACTATTTCAACTTCAGGCAATTCAGGCATATTTTTCTTCCTTTATTTTAAGTCATATCAATTATTTCCAGAAGCTTTATTAATAACTAAAGGAACTTTTAATTTAATAACATTGCTCATAATTTCACTGATTTTTGCTATTTCAGTTTTAAGATGTGTTTCATCAATTTCAAAGATTAACTCATCATGAATTTGAGCTATTAAATTAGCTTTAATTTTATTTTTTTTAATTGCACTATCAATTTTAATCATTGCCAGTTTGATAATGTCAGCTGCACTACCTTGAATTGGCATATTCATAGCAATTCTTTGACCAAAATCTCTAATGATTGCATTATTATTGTTGATTTCAGGAACTGTTCTTTTACGATGAAATAATGTTTCAACATAACCATTTTCTTGACAAAATTCAGTTATTTCATTAATATAGTCTTTAATTTTTGGAAATGCTAAAAAATATTTATCAATAAATTCTTTAGCTTCTTTAATAGTAATTTTTAATTGTTGACTCAAACCAAAACTAGAAATGCCATAGACAATACCAAAATTAACTGTTTTAGCTTTACTTCTTTGTTCTTTAGTTACTTCTTTTAAAGGAATGTTAAAAATTTTACTTGCTGTTTTAGCATGAATATCTTGATTTTCTAAGAATGCATTAATTAAATTTTCATCACTACTAATATGTGCTAGAATTCTTAATTCAATTTGTGAGTAGTCACAAGAAACAACTTTTAAATTTGGCTTACTAGCAATAAAAATTTTTCTTACTTCTCTTTGATCAGTGTTACGAATAGTAATATTTTGCATATTTGGTTCAGTTGAAGAAATTCTGCCAGTACTTGCTTGAACTTGATTATAGATTGTATGAATTTTATTATCAGGAAAGATATACTTTTCTAAACCATTAAGATAAGTAGCATAAAGTTTTTGTAATTTTCGATATTCTAATAAAACTGGAATAATTACATGAGTATTTTTTAAAGTAATTAAAACTTCATAAGCAGTGCTATTTTTTTTGGGATTTGGTAATTTTAATTCTTCAAATAAATAATGACTAATTTGCTTTGGTGAGTTAGGATTAAGATTTTTGTTAGCAATTTGATTAATTTCTTTTTCAATTTTTTCTAAGGTAATTTTAGTACTTTCAGTCATGTTTTTTAATTGTTTTTTATCAATTGTAATGCCATTAATCTCCATAGTGATTAAAGAATAAACTGTTGGTAGTTCAATTTCTTGATATAAGTTTCAATTATTATTGGCTTTTAATTTTTTAATTAAAGTAAGATAACTTTCAACTAAGAAATTTATTTTTAATTCTAAATATTTAGCAACTAAAATTTCTGATTCAGGAATATGCTTTTTACTTGCTCTGCCATAAAAGTTTCTGTCATTTAGATATTGGTAATTAGTTACTTGTAAAATATTAGCAATATTTTCAAAATTAATGGGTTCATTAGCATATAATAGATAACTAGCTAACATATGATCAAAAATGAAACCATCAGAATCAATGTTAAAATTTTTTTTAATTGAGATGATATTTTTCTTAATATCTCAAGTAATTTTTTGGTATTTTTTATTGCTTAAAAATTCTTGAAATTCTTTAGAATTAGTAATCATATCTTTTCTACAATAAAAAATACCAAATTCATTTTTAACAGCAATAGCTAATAAGGGGTCACGATGATAATTATTTCAGAAAATTTCTGTTCATATATAATTAACTTTTGCATTAAATTTTGGTTTTCATACTTCTAAAATTTCTATTTTGCTATTTTCATTTGAATAAACTTTTTTTTCTGCTGTAATTAAACTTTTCATGTTGTATTTTTTATAAAATATTTGTAATTCTGGTTTTTTTAGTAAATTAATATCATAATGACATTGATTTAATGTTTTATTTAAAGGTGTATCTAATTTAATTATGGCTAATGTTTTACTTAATAATCCACTTTCACTATTAGCTTTAATTAAAGTACTTTCATTTTTTGTTAGTTTTTCACTATTAGCAATAATATTTTCTAAATTATTATATTTTTGTAGTAATTTAGTAGCAAGTTTGGATCCAATCCCTTTAATTCCCGGTAGATTATCTGAACTATCTCCTATTAAACCTTTGAAATCGGGAATTTGTTGTGGTTCAATATGATATTCTTTTTTGAAAGTTTTTTCATCAATTATTTTAATCTCGCTTAATCCTTTTTGAGGTAGTAAGATTTTAATATTTTTATCTATTAATTGATATAAATCTTTATCACTACTGATGATGTTAATTTCATAATTTTTAGCATCTTTATTTTTGCTAATTGTTCCAATTAAATCATCAGCTTCATAATCAGTTTCTTGGTTTCAAGGAATTTCAGCTAAATCTAAATATTTTTTTATTAGGTCGATTTGAATTAGTAAATCTTGGGGAGTAGAATTACGTTTTGCTTTATAGCCATCAAATAATTTAGTTCTAAAAGTAATCTTACCAGCATCAAAAGCAACAAATAAAGCATCATAATGATTTGTTGTAATAAATTTATTGACCATTCTAATAAAAGCATATAAAGCATTAGTTGGAATGCCATCTAATGAATGTAAGTTTTTTCCATGGTATGCAGTTGCATAATATGCTTTATAAATTAAATTATTCCCATCAATAATTAGTGCTTTCTTCATCTTTCACCAATGTTCCATTTTATTTGACTTAATTATAACAAACAATGTTTTAATTCTTTCTTTTTCATTAAGAAATAAATTAATAAAAATTATTGAAAATAAAAAAAACAAGAGTCATTTCTGACTCTTGTGATACAAGAATATCTAAGGCAATATGGATTATAAAAAAAGGGGGGTTAATTTATTTTATAAATAAAACTTAAGGTTATTGGGGTATAGAGTTTAAATTAGGGGTTTTTAGATTAATTTTTTAATTTAAATTAATTATATATTGTTTATCTATTCAAGCATTCTTAAAAAGTTACATATTACCTTATAAAAAGGACTTATGCATTAGCTTAAATCCTTAATAAGAATTTTAACAAATAAAACAAAAAATGCAAGGAAATTTTTTATTATTTTTATAAAAAAATTCTATTTTTCCATTTTTTAAGAGAAAATCTCGCTTTTTGATAAGTATAAAAGTTATAAATAAACAAGATTTCAAAATTATATTATTTATTGGATACCTTGATACTATGCTTTCATTAATGCTATTGTTATTAAAGTTAATTAAATATGGCTAATAAATAAATCAAGTATAATAACTCTTAATTGAAATACTTTGAGTTGTTATACTTGATTTTAATTTTAATTTTGATTTGATAATAATTTAATATTAGTTAATTCTAATAAAATAATATCAGTAAAATAAAAGTTTTTTGTTCCAGTAAAACTATCTTTTTTGTCATAAGATTTACATTTAATTAAGAATGAATAAATATTATTATTAATTTTATAATTGAAATTATAACTTAGAGTGTCAGAAATGATATTATTTTCTATGCTGGTACTCATTGTTTCATTATATATTTCACTATTATCATTATCAATATCAAAGAATTTATTGTAATTATCATAAATTCATTGATTATTACTTTTAGTAATAAAGTTTAAAATTCCACTAATATTTTCAGAACTATTACCAAAAAGAATAGCAACAATTTGCCCTAGTGGTTCATTAGTATTACTAATTTTGTTCTTAATAATACTTAATAATGAATTATTTTTAAAATCTTTTGGTGGTGCTTCATTAGGTTTGTTTGGAAGTTTACCACCAATGCTTTCATAAAATTCTAAATATTTTGCATCATCTAAAGGTTTAGGATCGATAAAAATACTATATAAAATTGGAATAATATCACGATTAATAGCTGTTATTAAACCATTATCATTGTTTAATAAAAAATCTTTTAGGTTTATTAGATTAAGATCAATTCCTTGATTTTTGTCATTATATTGTTTAATTCATTCATGAAAAACATTTAAAATATTTTTAAAAGTATTTCTAACTGTATCACTGTTTATATAGTTCATTACACTAGTAACTAAATCTTGCTTTTCTTTGTCAGTAATAGGAATAAATGTGTCCCCTTTTATTATTTTTCCTAAAGGATAAAAAAGTATTTTGATATCATAAGTAAAACTTTGACCAATACTATTTTCTGGTGCTCACCCAATTAAACTTTTAATAATTTCTTCTATTTTTTTAGGATGATTTAAAAGATGGTCAATGTTATTTAGAATATCAAGAACATTATAAGAGTTAATATTATCATTAGTTGGATAAATATTTCCAAAAGTTAAATTTTTTGCTCCTTTGGTGATATCGCTCATTTCTAATCCTCATTGTTTGATAAATGGAATAATTGCTTCTCCTATTAAAATAATGTAATGAGGATTTTTTAATAAATAAGGTAAGTATTGTGCTAAATCTTTTATTAACCCTGGAAAATCTAAACCGTTAAAGCCAGCATGGTCACCAATAATATCTCCTAAATAGCGATCTTGATAGTCTAAAGAAGCATCTGCATCTGAATTAGTAATTTGATAGTCTTTACCAATTTTATAAAATAGATAATTAAATAAGACACCACTACGATAAAAATTATAATTAGTTTGATTTCAATTTTTATAATTATCAATGTCTAAAGATCAATCATTACCATTATGTCATTGACTATAAGGCTTGTTATCTTTATCTTTTCATTGATTCATAAAATCTTTAATAGGATTATTTTGTCCATCAATTTTTGGAGGTGTAGGAGTATTTGGAGCTCATCACCCTTCAACTAAATAATTTAGTAATGAACTTAAAGGTTCAATAACATTTTCTTGAAAAGTATTTTTGTTAGGATTTTTTCAATCTTTTCCAATAACAATATCTTTTAATGTAATAATAATATCTTTAAAATTTGATGGTAATTCATCAGGATTAGTTTTTTTAGTTTCATTTAAGAAATTTTTAATTACTTTTTTTATGCTGCTATTATTAATAAGCATATTATAAAGGATACTATTATCAGCAACATTAATCCCAAGAATAAGTTTTAATTTATCAAAAATGTTATTTAAGTCTTTATATTTTTTAACTTGTTTAGATAGTTCTCCAGTTCCTGAAGCACGGAAGTAATCTTTGCCAATTCCATTAGTATTAATTATTCCTTCAAAACCTCAATGCTTTTCAAAATCTTCATATGTTTTTAAGTCAATGTCACTAGTTTGATTTTTGATACTTGAATTAGCAAATTCACTGAAAATGTCACTAATTGTTTGTGCTGTATCAGTATCTTTTTCTTTTGACATAATTAAAGCTTTAACAACACTTAATGTTTGATTGACTGCATCTCCAATTACTGCATTAGTTGCTGTGGTAACATAACGATTAAAAGCACATGCTATTAACGGGAGACTTTGACTACTAAGTGCTAAAAGAACTGCCATTTTATTAAGAACTTTTTTCATTATTTTAATTTAACCCCCTTTTGTTTTTTGTTGTTAATTTAGTAATTAACTTTAATAATTAATTATGAGTTATTATAACATTAATTATAATTTTAAACCCCTTTTTAACCTCCTTTTGTTTTTTGTTGTTAAATTAATTTTAATAATTAACTTTAATAATTAATTATGAGTTATTATAACATTAATTAAAATATTATAATTAATAATGCTATAATCTTAATTTTACTTTAATTTTTAGGTAAAAATTTTTGAAATATAGCATATAATTGAAGTTGTCTTTTAAAATATAAATAACTTTTTAAAAAATAAATTATGTAATATGTTATTATGTAAACATGTAAATTTAAATTTAAATTGAAGTTGCCTTTTAATAGGAGATCCTAATGACAAAAAAAGAAAAAGATAATAAAAAAAATATTCTTTTTAATCAAAAACAAGATAGCAAGGTAATAAAAAAAAGAAAATTTCAATTTTTTGAACATTCTTTACTTTTAAAACAAACTTTAATCACTGCTTGAAAAAACAAATTACAATTAGTAATTTTGTTGTTATTAACAAGTTTTACTACTTCTTTAATTACAGGATCATGAATTTCATATCAAAGAATTAATGAAGGAAAACAGTATCTCCAATTAGATGATGCTAAGTTTGATGCTGTTTTGCCATATAATTGAGCTAATAATATTTCTCAAATTGCTAATCAGGCTTTTAGTTTAAAACTTGGAAGGCTTCATTATCAATCTTCTGAATCTTCAACTTCTGTTGCTCTTTATTATGATAATACAATTATTGGTCAAGAAATAAAACCGATTAATTCTAGTGATTTAAAAATTACTTATACAAGAGAATCAGGTGCTATTGATGGTGTTAGTGATTTTCAGTGAACTAATCCTAATAAACCCTTAGAATTTAATTTAAATAATAATAATGTTAAAGCAAGTATTTATGGTCAATTAATCCTTAAAGCTGACCAAACTTCTAATATTATTTTAAAAACTAAATATTTAGATGCAGCAACAGATCTGTATACTAATTTATTTGTTAGAGTTAGTGCTGGTCAAATTTTAGATTCATTGAAATCTTATTTTACTGATTGAATTAAAGTAAATAGTTCTGATCCTAAATTAAAGTTAACTGATAATCAAGAGTTTACTACTTGATTATTAGCTAATAAGGTTAATTATCGTGGTGATGGTGAAAGAGATTTAAGAATTCCTGATGATGTTAATGTTGCAGATGATATTAAAAATTCAGCTGGAGTTTTAGCTACTAAATTAGTTAAAGCAAATGATCTTAATCCAAGATTAAGTCCAAGCGGAAGTTTAGATTTTGGGATGAATGGTCAATGAATGAGAATTTATCGTAATTTTGATATTAATTCAGATGTAAGTATAATTAGTGATTTTGCTAATTATTATAATTCACCAAGTAGATATAATCAAATATGAGATGGTTCTGATCCTAACATTTATTCTTATGGTCTTGCTAATGCTGTTGCAACTTTACAAAATCGTAATGTTAGTATTGTTAATCAATTTGCTGGAACAGCTAAACTTGAAGAAAGTACTGGTAAGTCAATTAATGTTAAGGTTGTTAATTTAGGTTTAGAAAAAAATCATAATAATGTTAACTTAAAAATTTTTGAAGGGATTTATCCTTCAAGTAAGAATGAAATAGCAATTTCACCACAATATGCTAGAACTCATAAAATTAAACCAGGTAATATAATAAATATTAATAATAAGCCTTTTATTGTTAGTGCAATTGCAGGAGATGCTTATAATATTTATCCAACTATTAACTTACTTGATTCTATCCCTAACACTAGAACTGAGTTTATTGCTTATGTTTTACCTGATGGTTTTAATAATCAAAATTGATTTCGTACTAAAGATGTAACTGATCTTACTTTAATGTATTTTATTCCATGAAAAAATGTTAGTATTCCTAACTTTAATATTTCTTATTTTAATGATTATTTTCAAAAGATTATTTTTGGTGATAATAAAATTGCTGATCGTTATCAGTATGACTATAATCAATATTTGATTGAAAAATATCTTAATAATAATCCTGAGTATCAAAGTAAATATCAACTAAGTCAAAATTTAGTAATAACTAAAGATGATGCCCAATTTGATATATATGCAAGAGGGTGGAATCTCCTTAATTTAGTTACAGTTAGTTTTAAATATACTGCTTTAATTGGTGTAGTTTTCTTAGTTAGTATTATTATTTTTATTACTTATTTAATTGTTAAGAAAGCAATTGAAAAAGGAAAAGTATCAATGGGAATTTTAAAGTCTTCTGGTTACTCAACAGGAAAAATTATTGTTTCTTATTTAGCTTATCCACTTATGGTTTTATTAATTGCTATACCAATTGGTTGATTTGTTGGTTTAGTAGTTCAAGTTTATTTTTCTGAAATTTTGAATTCTATTTTTATTTTGCCTTATAATATTTTAAATTTTGATTTAATTCCTTTATTTATTTCTATTATTCTTATTTGTGGTTTTGTTTTAATTGCTACTTTAATTACTGGTTATAAAATTTTACAAAAAGCACCATTAGACCTAATTAAACAAGATAGTGAAATTACTATGATTGGAGAATCTAATAAAATTGGATTCTTGCAAAAGATATTAAAAAAAAGTTTTAAATCTCGTTTTTTACTATCTTTATCTAAAAATAGTTGAAAAAAAATTGCTGTAACTTCTTTAGTAATTGCAGTTTCTACTTTATCAATTACAGCTACTATATCAATTCCTGCAACAATTACATCTATGAGAAATAATTATTTTAAAACCCAGAAATATAAAAATTATTATCAATATCAAAACCCAATTCCAAATATGCCATTAAGTAAATATGGTTTTTCTGCTTGAAATAACTTAAATAATATTAAAAAAGAACCATATTATCCTACTTCAGCTACTATGCCATGACCAGAAAATATTATTATTAATAATAAGACTACTGGTAAAAAATTGGCTTGATATGATCCATTACAATATGAAAAAAATGAAAATACTAATAATTTTAAAAATATTATTAAATTTGATGATTCTGTTGATGAAGCAACTCGTCAAAATATTATTGACCAAGTAGGAAAACAATTATTATCATTAGATAATGGTGCTTTAGATATGAATTTTTTAACTTGATCTTATAGTTGATTGGGAGCTAGAGCTTTTAGTAATGCTTTTTTAAAAGATTTATCTAAATTAGATAAAAGTACTAATCAAAATTTTTCTAATAGTATGATTATATTTGCTGTTACGTTATTACCAGGGCTTATTGGTGCTGAGAATCCTGGCATACCACCTGGACCAGAAGCAATTACTGAAATTTTAAAACAAACTCTGCCAGGATTTATACGTCAAATTTTAGCCAATAAAGGTATAAATGCTTATGATTATTTTAGTCTTGGCCATAATATAGTATCTTATAATCCAAACTATAATAGTGAAGTTGATGGACCAGAAGAAGAATTAGTAACACAATTTCAATTAGGTTCAACTGATAAAAAATTGAGTAAGAGTGGTTTTCTTGATATTCAAGGAATTAATCCTAAAACAAAAATGTTATTTATGAAACCGCATTTAATTGAAGATATGAAATATAAAAGTTCTGCAACTGTTGTACCAATGGTAGTGAATCGTTCTTTTGTTGCTAGATTTAATTTATCAACTGGCGATGAATTTAATGCTGCACCAAATGTTAAGACATTATATTATTTAAATAAAAAAAATAAATTAGTACCATTACCAAAAAACAGTTGATACTATGGTGATAATCCAGTAGAAGGTGATCAATTAATTTGAAATAAATCTGCTAATAGATGAAATTATCGTGGTCAAAAAGCAATTGATAATACTGATTACAGTAATTCTTTTGGTTACAAATATAATGGTATTTATGATAAAGATGGTAATCGAGTATTAAGTGAAGAACCAAGTGAGTGAAATGATATGAATAAAATTTGATTAAAACTTCCTGATGATATTAATGAAAGTGCAAAAAAAGGAAGTATTAGAACGTCTAATACTTCAGGTAATTTAAGTTTTGATATTAAAAATATCTCTAATGGAGATGGAGAATGAATTAAACCTTTTTCTTATGATGTTACTGATAAATATAAGGGTGTAATTATTGAGCCAACAAATTTATTAATGAATAAAATTCCTGAATGATATGGTGGAATGTTAGATAAAAAAATTCTAGTAGTGAAAAATAATTTACATTTAGATAATCTTAAAGAAGATATTGAAGATAATATAGCAATTTGGTGAGAGAGAAATGTTGGTACAAAATCGCCAATTACTAAATATCGTATTATTGGAATTCAAGATTCATATGATACTCCAAAAGCTTACATTGATCAAAAATGAGCTAATTTTATTAATGGCTATAGTTATTATAATAACCGTTCTGATGAAACAAAAGATCCAATCTATGCACCAGGAATTTATCAATGATTTAGTGGTAAACTTAGTGCTTCTGATGATATTTATGATATTGTTGGACGAATGAGTTTTAAGCGTGATGCTGATGATTATACTATGTATGCAATGGATGGTTTAAATGGTAATAAAGAAGTACAATTAGTTGTTAATAGTGATTTGTTGTTAAGAAAAAAAGAAATGTTGAAAAAAATGTCAGATATTACTTTAAGTGCTAGTCTTTTATTTATTGTTACAACTATTATTTGTTCAATTTTAATTGTTATTATGATTACTGATGTTTTTACTAATCAGTTTCGTAGGTTTATGTCACATATGAAAGCAGAAGGATATACTAATTATGAGATTAATTCATTTACTTTAGGGATTTTTACTCCATGAGTTTTTGTTGGATATGTAGTTGGTTATGGTTTAGGTTTCTTAACAGTATTTGCATTTATTAGGATTATTAGCATAGTTGCGGGCTTAGCATTTCCATTTTCATTTATTTGATGAATCATTCCTTTAAGTTTTATTATGATTGCATTAGTTTATTTTTCAACTTTTGTTATTAATACTTATCAATTAAATAGAATGAATTTAATTGAACAATTAAAATCTGATGAATAAAAAAAGAGTAAATTTATTTTTTATGAATATAATCCTCTAAGTATAGAAAAATGATAAAAAACAATTATTATTTTTTTATACAA
>JBOFXA010000002.1:0-4283 GCA_051653845.1 Spiroplasma sp.
TTAGTGAGTGATCATTTTTTGCATCATTGATGATATTTTCTGCATCAAGTTTTAATTTTATAATTCAAAAATTAGTGTCTTTTGTTTTATTCACTTCAATAGCCCCCTATCTAAAATTAATTATAAACAAAGAAAAAAGCCTTCGGAAAGACTTTCTTTTAATTCATTTTATATTTATTAAAAAAATTTAAACTTTAGTTATTTCATCTATTTCTTTTTTATAAAAAGCATTTTTTTCTCGAAATTTAATAAAAATATTCATATATGTTTTTAAAGTTTCCAGTAAAATATCTAGTTCATTATTATTTAAATATCAAGATTGAAAAGTTTCTCGATCATAATTATTTTTGTGAACTGAATTATTAGTTTAAGTTAGCTGTTTTAAAAAAACTTCTTTCTTTTTTAGTTAAAAGTTTCTTTTTAATGTAATTAATGATTTTAGTATTTTTGATATTAATTGTTGGAAATTTTTCTGCTTTTAAAGTTAGAAAAGTTTCTTGATTAAAATATATTGATTGTTTATAACATTCATTTTTTTCATCAATTAATTTTTTAATTTTATAACTTTTTTCTTTTTTATTTATATCTTCAAATTGCTTATGTCACTCAATTATTTTTTTATTAATTTTCTTTTTAGTATTAATATCATCTTGATATTCTTTAATTTCTGTTGAATTAGCTCAGATTTCTTTTTTTTCAATTTTATTTAAAAAACCTTTTATTCATAAAATTTTGTCATTAATTATTTCTAATTTTTGATATATAGGTATAAAAATTTGATCATAAATATAACCAAAAATTAAATTTCTAATAGACCTAATATTAATTAAACAATTATAAAAATCAGATTGTAAAACACAAAATTTTATAATTTTTAAAGTTTGTTTAATTTCAAATGAAAGAAAATCATGTTCATTTAAAGTTTTATTAATTTCATTAATATATGTAAATAATTGATTTTGATTAAAATTAATATTGAAAATATAGTCTTTATTAGCATTTATATTTTCAAAAGAATTTAATTCTTTAAATAAAAGACCATTAACTTTAGAGATTTCCATTCAATTATCATTATTAGGAGTAAATATAATAGATTTTTCATCTATCTTTCCATTAATTACATCAAATTTCATTTTTCCTTGATAAAAATAATTATGATTTTCATTTGAAACTTTAGATAAAAAAATATATCTACAAGATGAAAAAAAATTATAAAAAATATCTTCATTTTTATTATGAAAAAATCAGTAACTTTGCTTATTAGAATAAACATCTAATTCAAAATCGTTAATATTTCATAAAATAACTTCTTCATTATTGTTAAGTTGTTCACCATTAGTATTATATAAATTTTCTTTAATTGAAGAATTTAATAAATTAAAACTAATTAAATCACATTTAGAAAATTCATTATTTGCAAATGACTTATATTTTACTTCATTATTATGAATAAAAAATAATCCTGGTAAAATCTCATTTAATTTCATTTAACTTATCCTTCAATAAAAATCATATAAAAATTATAATCAATTATTTCCTAATAAAAAATATTTTTATAAAAATATCTTTAATTATTTACTAAGACTTTTTTAATTTATTTTTTTCTAGACAAGTTCATTATAAGACTTTTAACCTCTTTTCTATTTCTTTTCATTTATCAATTTCTTCTTTAAACTGTTCATCATTATGTAATTTTTCAAAATAATTTAATAATTCACTTAACAGCTCATTTATTATATTCATTATGTTATATTTCTTTTTTTCGTAAGGATTAAATTTCATAAAATCTACTATTCATTCCTCACTTTTTTTACTTGTTTCATTCATTTTAGTTAAAATAATCTCATCTAGATTTAAATTGTCAACATACTGTATTTGTCAATATGAATAGTTTTTTTTATTTTCTTTATAAGAAAATGGGTGAACAATGACATTTCTAATTTTAGAAAGTTCTTGATAATTATTTTTAAATTCTTGACTAAATTCTTGTTCAAGTAATTCACTCTTTTTAAAACCACTAAAGTTTCTAATTTTATTTAGTAGTTGATCATATTCAGTTAGCTCTGCACCCTTTTTATTTAATACTACATAAATTGCATTTACACTAATTATAAATACTTCTATTATGGAATATGAATGGATTATTAATGCGTTTTTTAAAGTAGAGCTATCAAATAATTTTTTATTAGAAAAAACAAATATAGTTTCTAATAAAATTGTTAATTCATTTAAAAATACTGAACTAGCTGAACCAATTTTGTTAGAGAATCAAGTAAATTCTAGACTTTTGAAATCATTATTTGGAAAGAATTGATATTTAAATTGATTGATAACATTAAGTTTTATATTTCAAAAATGAAAGTATTGCATTGGAGAGTTAAATAAATTAGCAAGTTTAACCACTGTTAATGCTAGTTTTGAAAAACTATTATAATAGATAACCTCATCCAAAGATACATCATGATTTTTACCATCATTATCTTTGTATGAACCCTTTTTAGTTGATCAATGTATTTCATATTGTTCTATTAACACATCGATGAATTTTTTTGAATAACTTATCTTGGGTAAAAGTATTGTTTTAGGAATTTTTCTCTTACTCATATTAATTTCTCCTTTAATAACCATTTTAACTTATTCATTATTTATTTGTTTTTCTAAATATTTTATTTGTCTTTAAATTGCTAGTTTTAATTCTTGATGATGGATTGATGTTTTCTTAGTGTTCTTTCATATCGGGGATGACCAGGACCAATTTTGTTACCACCAAAGAAATTCCATAAACCCATTTTTTCACCTCTATTGCTAATTAACTTTATTATACCTTATCCTTAGAAATTTCACCATAATGTTTCTTATGTCTTGCTTCTCATTTATCTGATTTTGTTTGATACTTATTTACTTTTTTTCTAATTTATTAATTTCTTTTGGCGCAGTAGTTTTTTTAATAATTTCTCTTTTTGCTTCAGCTTTATCAGGATATTTTTCATTTTTCTTTGTTAAATATTTCTGATGTTTTTTCAATTTTTCCGCACTAGTAACCAAGCCACTCTCTTTACCAACTTGATAAGTATTTTTTAGTCCACTACCTAATACTTTAGTTGTGCTAACAATTGGAGCAGTAACTGCTTTGCCAACTACTCTAGCAATTCCGCGAGTTTTTCCTCAAAACCCTTGGCGACTACCAGACTTTCAAGATTTTTTTGCACCAGCACTCATATGACCAATACCAATACCAAGAGCACCAGCTCCTAATCCTGCTAGACCAATAATCCCACTTCTTGAAGCCATACCATTAGCAGCATTACGGAAAGTAGTATTATTAATACCACTTCCTGTTGAATAGCCTTCACTATGTAAAGGGTTAGAATTATTAGTGATACCTGCTTGTTTTTGAGCATGTTTACTTTTCATGAATCCTAATGCTCTACCAGTCATTTGACCAGCACCCATAGCCATCATTCCTCCGGCAAGCGTTGATTTTAAAGAAGCTCTTCCTTCTCTAATCCCTGCTGATTCACCAAGAAAGTTAGCAACAATATCAGAGAATGCCATAGTAGCTAAGGCTTCACCACATAAAAATAAAATAATAAATAATGGCTTTGCTCAATCAACATCTTCTAATGAACTTAAATTAGAACTTAATAAAATTTGTGTTACTGAAATAAAAATATAGTAACCAATTAATGTTCCTGTTGAATCTAAAAACTTAGCACCAACCATATCCTTTCAAGTAAATGCTGCTTTACCATCATCAACGACCATAACAATCATAACAATAGGACTAATAATAAATAAGAAAAATAATTCTACTATTTTTTGAACTAAAATAATTCTAATCATAAAAACAGCATACAACATAAATCATGTGCCAAAAAGTTGAGCTATCATGTTGTAATTACCAATATTACCAGGAACTGGAAAACCAGGTTTATTTATCGGTTTACCATCTCAACTTGGATCACCAATATGATATAAATATTGGGCAATATTGCTACCATTTCCAAAATTATTAATTACAGTATTTGCTAAACTTTTAATAATAAAGTTAGCAAGAAAAAAGAAAATTGGAATCAAAAATATAAATGAAAATGCTTTGATAGCATTTTGAATTGCAAGCACAAATTTAGTTTTTGTTTCAATAACTTCTTTAAAAATTAATACAATCATTTGAATTGTAAAAATTAAAGCAAATAAACAAAGCGAAATAACAACAAATCATCAAAATTGCATTGGAATATTATTTCATTGAAAATCTTTGGCTGATCCAAATAAAATATCAT
>JBOFXA010000003.1:0-5456 GCA_051653845.1 Spiroplasma sp.
TTTAAAGCATTATCTACTCCTTCACGAGTAACAGAATTAACTTCATTACCATTAAACAGCTGTTGTACTCCCATTCCAGCAACAGAACCTTCAGCAATAAATCCTAAATCATAATCTTTGGCATTTTTATTTGGATCGATTACCTCGCCATTTTTATCTAATGGGTCTAGTGGAAATGGATATTGCGATTTTTTCTTAACTCAAATAATTTGTGTTTTAGTTCCTGTTTCTGCATTAATTTCTTTATCATAATCAGGATTTGGTTTGCCATTTGGTAAGGTAGGAGTAATTAATTTTTTTTGATCAGGATTATTATTTGGATCTCAAGCATATCACTTTTCTTTTAATGTTGGCACAAGATTAGCAATCGTATATTTAATTTGATATTGTTCTTTATATTTACCATCATCATGATAAATAATAATGTCGTAAACATTGTCTGCTTGATTACCCTTTTCAACACGGTTATCAATCATATCATAAATAAATTTGTTATTTAAAACTTCAACTGGTTGACCATTTACTGTCATTCATTCACTTGAATCTTCCATCCCATCAAACTCAACATGGGCTGTTGTATGATATTGCATATTACCACCATAAGTCTCAGTAACCTTATCTGCTTCCAATTGTAAACCAGCATCAGGGACCATTCCTTTAGTTGAATCTTCTGGATTAACAATTTGTCCTGGTTGAATATGTAATCTTTCACTTAATGATTTGCCTCAATAATCACTAGACAATGTGATATTAATGGGAGTTTTAAAGGTTCATACTTGCTGTTGTTTAGTATTTGGATCAGGAAATTTAAAAACAATTGTTGCTTCTCTAGTAGCGTTGCTAAAAGAAAAAGGTTGAATATATTGTTTTCAACCATCATAGTCTTTATCTAAAATTTTGGCAATTACACTATTAATTAAAGTAGTTTGATCATTACCTTTTCCTGATGGATCAGTAATATTTCTTTTATCTTCTAATGAACCTGAATAATTTGATTTTAAATTAATCTGATTTGCTAATGCCGTATTTAAACTAGCTTTAATTGTATTTAGATTTCATGATGAACTAACAATGCCACCATTGTACTGAATTTGACTTTCAGTTCAAATTGACCCAATTCCTACTTGATGAGCTTTTGTTCATATTTGAAATCTTATTTTAATCAAAGAACCAGCAACTATTGCATCATAGTATACTCCTGCTTCATCAATACTTCCACCACCAAATTGATGGAAAGAATAAGCTAAAACATATTTAGAACCACTAGCTCTTAATGTTACACTATCATGTCAAGTAGTTCTTTGTTCTAAACTTGAAACTGAAATATTCATATTAGTAAAATTTTTTCTGCCTGCATCTTTTCCAGTAGCATATCCAGATCCATATAAGGTTATTGTTTTATAATATTGTTTAAATTGTTCTCAAGAGTTAGCATAATCTTTTCAGTTTATTTCACTAATCTTAGTGTAGGTTTCATTACTTTTATTTTTTACATTTCCTTCAATGCGATATCTTTTATTATCACTACCAGAAATTTTAATATCTGGATGAAATGGTGAATCTGTTAAACTACTAATATATAATTCGTGAAAAGTTTCTTTTGCACTAATTGTGAAACTAGTAATTAATATACTTGATAGGAATATTTTTAAAATATTAATCATTGGTTACCTCCTTCTATTTTGGTAAAGTAAAAAATAGTGTGATTCCTAAAATAATAAAAATGACACAAATTCCCATAATATAAAATAAGAATCTGCGTCATTTTTTATTTTTAACTGGCTCAGCACTATTAATTTTTTTTATTCGATTGATTTTGATTAATTTTAATAAACAAAATAAAAACCCAGCTAGTGAACTACTAACCAGGATACTTAAAGCTGTTGTCATTTATGTTTCTCCTATTAAAGTTATTTTTAATATTTAATCATTTTCATTATTTAATAATAAATCAAGCATTATAGATTGTTTAATACGTTCATCATAATTCTCTAATTCTGTTTTTTTTAAATCGTTTATTAATTTTTTAATAGTTTTTAAATTAAATAAATTTTTATTTTTATCTGCTAAAATAAATAATATTTCAATTAAAATTTTATCTTCTAATGGAAAAAAACAATTTATATTATTCAAACTTATTTTTTTAAGTAAAACTGAAATTTTTTTAAAACTTCATAAATTATTGGTGAAAAAGTTTAAAGTAATATTTTTTTCAGTTAATACAGTTTTAACTAACTTATTAAAAATACTAGTAAAATTATCAATCAATTGAATTAATAAGTTATCACTATCAAGAAATTGTAATTTAAATTTAACATTAATTCCAAGAAAAGGTTCTAAACAATTAAACTTTTCTTCAAGATAAAATTTTAGTTCTTCCATATTATCATGGTAAAGAATAATTTCATTATTTACTCTTTGAAATGGATTTTCACTAAAATTAAAAATAGTATCTAGTCCATGAATAATAAGATCAAAATTAGGAACATGATAATATTTTTTTCCTTTTATGTTGATTAAAGGATTCTGAATATTCTTAACTATTTTTAAATAATTTTTATTGTCAAGTAAAAAAATACATCTTGAAATGATTTCTTCCCTATATTTTTTGTCAAAATTTTCTTTATATTTATGTTTAATTAAAAAATTAAGAAAATTATACAATTGTTCATTTGTTGGATTTTCTAGTAAAAAAATATATTGAGAAAAAAACTTATCATCCTCGTCAACTAAAGAACTAGCAATAAGGTGTTTTAATCGTTGAACTTTTGCATCTAAATTATAGAGTAAATGTAAAATTTCCATACATATAAAATATTTTTTATCTAAACTAATTGCAAAAAAACTTTCATTAACCATATTTTCTAAAAAATAATCTAATTTATTATTATTTTCTCTAATTAATAAATCATTACCTTTTAATTCAGTATTAATTTTAAATTTTTTTCTAAAATTTTTATATTTAGTAATAAGTTCTTGTTCAACTCTTTCTGAATCTAAAAACAACATACCTAAAGTTATATATCTATTATTGCCATAATTAAATTTTCTATTTTTTATATTAATTTTAATTTGCCCAGTGTTTCCTGACTCATCTATAAAGATTTTAATTTGCTTTTCCTTCAAGCTATTAGTTTCTTGTTGATAAATTACAATGTAATGATTAATATCTGTTATTAATCCATCTCAAAAATATTTATTAAGCATTTCTTTAGCAATTTCAAATTTATATCAACAAAATAAGGTTTCTGTTGTTTGATTATTCATAACGAAGTTTTTAATATCCTCTAGATTAATAAAATTTAGATTAGCATCATGTTTTTCATAAGAATCTTTTATATTTTTAACTAATACTTTAAATTTTTTTAAAATAGATATTACTTTGTAATTATGTGGTTGAATATAATTATGTTTAATTAAACGCTTCATAATTTCAATATTAATAAATTCAAAATCAAAATTTTCTTTCATAATCTAAAACTCTCTATTAATACCTTTTGATTTATTTTCAAGTTCTTTAATTCGTTCTTCTTGATCTTTAATTTTTTGTTCTAATTCTTTTGTATATTCAGTGTTTTCTGGTTCTGAATTTTCTTTTTCTTTTAATCATTTTTGAGCTTGTTTTCAATTATCTATATGTCTTTGTTCAGTACCTCAAATTAATTTTGTATTAGCTCGATTTGATAATTTAGGGCAGTTAGGAAATTGTTTTAAAACACTAATAATGTCTTCTTCTTTTTCATACTTTGAAGCACCAGGCATACCATAAACCATTATGTTTTCTTAATTCACGTTCATATCTCGGATGTCCTGGACCAATTTTATTACCATCAAGAAAATTCCATATTCCCATATTCTCACCTCTAGATTTTGTATTCATTATACATCACCTTTAGACTTTTCTCCATAATGTGTATCATGTTTCTTTTGGAATTTCTTTGATTTATCATGATGTTTGTATACTCTTTTTGCTTTTTTTATAATTTATTTTTTTGAATAATTTCCTGTTTGAATTTCAGCATCAATTCCTGTTGCTTTATTATAATTTTGTTCTATTCTTTCACTTAAATAATCTTTATGATTTTTTATATTATCATTTTTTGCTTTAATCACACTATTTTTAGTAATTAAACCTGTATTTCTCAGTCCTCTTCCTAATGCTTTAGTAGGGGCAACAATAGGAGCAACAGTTGCTTTACCAATCACTCTAGCAACACCTTTTAACTTGCCTTTAGTAGTACTTCGATCACCAGAATTTCAAGCTTTCTTTCTACCAGCAGTCATAGAACCAATTCCAACACCAAGTGCACCAACAGCTAGACCACAACCAACAATACCACTTCTAGCAGCCATACCTACCGCTGCATTATGGAAAGTAGCGCCATTAATTCCTGACTCAGGTGAATAATTTTCATTATTTAAAGGATTGATACTATTAGGAATTCCTGCTTGTTTTTGAGCACGTTTACTTTTCATGAATCCTAATGCTCGACCAGTCATTCGACCAGCACCCATGACCATCATTCCGCCAGCAAGAGTTGATTTTAAAGAAGCTCTTCCTTCTCTAATTCTGCTGATTCACCAAGAAAGTTTGCAACAATATCAGAAAATGCCATAGTAGCTAAAGCACCTCCACATAAAAATAATATAATAAATAATGGTTTTGCTCAATCAACATCTTCTAATGAGCTTAAGTTTGAACTCAATAAAATTTGTGTTACTGAAATAAAAATATAGTAACCGATTAAGGTTGCTGTTGAAGCTAAAAACTTAGCATCAACCATATCTTTTCATGTAAATGCAGCTTTACCATCATCAACGACCATAACAATCATAACAATAGGACTAATAATAAATAAGAAAAATAATTCTACTATTTTTTGAACTAAAATAATTCCAATCATGAAAACAGCATACAACATAAATCATGTGCCAAAAAGTTGAGCTATCATGTTGTAATTACCAATATTACCAGGAACAGGGAAACCAGGTTCATTTATCGGTTTACCATCTCAACTTGGATCACCAATATGATATAAATATTGTGCAATATTACTACCATTTCCAAAGTTATTAATTACAGTATTTGCTAAACTTTTAATAATAAAGTTAGCAAGAAAAAAGAAAATTGGAATCAAAAATATAAATGAAAATGCTTTGATAGCATTTTGAATTGCAAGCACAAATTTAGTTTTTGTTTCAATAGCTTCTTTAAAAATTAATACAATCATTTGAATTGTAAAAATTAAAGCAAATAAACAAAGCGAAATAACAACAAATCATCAAAATTGCATTGGAATATTATTTCATTGAAAATCTTTGGCTGATCCAAATAAAATATCATTAATAATTCCACCTGTTAAATACTCTAATACTTTAGTAAAAGCAGCAATTAAATTTAATGGACCTTGAATAAAAATAAATCATGTTAGTTTTAATATCGCGTTTCAAATCAT
>JBOFXA010000004.1:0-1556 GCA_051653845.1 Spiroplasma sp.
GAAAAAAAATAATCCCAATTTTTTTAACTCTTTCAAAGAAAGATTATTCTGAAGATGAAATAGAAAGTTTTATGACCGGTTTAGTAAAATATTCAATTTTAGAACTAAATATTTTACAAAAATCTCCAGGAATTTTTCAATATAAAATACAAGAAATTTCAGATTTTATTTTAGACAGCAAAAAGAAAATTTCCTTTCAAGAATTAATAAGAGAAGTTAAATCTGTTAAGAAAGATTACGAAAACTATAATTCAGAAATTTTTAAAAATTGAGGAGAAAATTTAAAAAATGGTGATTTTAATAATATTACGTCAAATTTTGTAAAAACTATTTTATTGATGTTCTTACAAAAAGAAAAATATATTAAAATTGATTTTAATGATATTCAAACTGAACATCTATTTCCACAAAAACCAGATATTGAATGATACAAGTATGATAAATGAACAAAATTGAAGGAAGATGCATCAGAAAGAAAAAAACTTATTAATAGTATAGGTAATATAATTCTTTTAGAAAGCAGTGTTAATAATAAAATTAAAAATAAATATATTACTGAAAAAAAATCTGAAATTGAAACTATTTTAAATAAAAGTCAAATTTTAAAAAATAGAGAATGAAATGAAGTAAATTATGATGAATTTTCTCCTCAAAAAATAATTGAAAGAACAAATTTTATTATTAATTTACTTTATGAAAGAAAAATTCTTTTAGATTAGAATATTAATAAGTCATAAAGATTTTTATTATTTGTGTTTATTTATTAATAAAAATTAAAAAATTATGAAAAAGATTGATTATTTATTGGCACTGTATAATTAACTGTGTCTCTAAAAATTTAATTTAGATTCACTCTGTCATCAAATTTTATCATTAAATGAGAAATTGCACTACCCCCATTCTGAATTGGCATCGTTCATTTCTTAGCCATGTTTTGAAATGCTAAATAGAAAATCTTAAAAACTGATGAGTCATTAGAAAAAATCTTTTTATTCTTAATGACTTTTCTTAATTAACTATTAACAAATTCTATAGCATTAATTGTATAAATAATTTTTCTAAATTCTTGAGGATATTCAAGAAAAATTATTAAATTATTTCAATTGTTTTTTCATGATTTAGCAATTTAAGGATATTTTTGATTTCATTTTCAGCAAAGTTATCTAAAGCAACTAATACCATTTATTCATTAATAGCTGTATAAATTATTTTTAAATCATTAGCTACAAGTTTTCTATCTTTTTATGGAACAAATTTTAAACTATTACGGATTTGATGGACAATACATAATTGGTGTTGTATTTTAGGAAAAACTGTTTGAATTGCTTCAGACATTCCAACTAAATTATCACTGCAAGCAACTTTATTTTCACTAATCCAGATTCCTAAAACTTCTTTTAGACCATGTAAATTAATCCCTAAAGCAAGATAATTTATGTCATGATTATTATTTTATTAATATCTTTTTCTTAACTCTTACAAAAAATATTCAATATTAGTAAATATATTCAATATTATATTACTTTTATAATGAAATTTTTTAAAGTCATCCTAAA
>JBOFXA010000005.1:0-4494 GCA_051653845.1 Spiroplasma sp.
TTTCACCTAAATTTGAATTCATAATAACATCATTTATTGTTGCTAAATTAAAATAAATAACTGTTCGTCCATAATATATTAAAGAACTTGGTAATGCGCTAATTGTTGCACTATTTGTATTAACTGCTTCAATATATATATCATTGACGTTAATGTTAGTATTATATCGTTGAAGATAATCTAAAATTGTTTGAGTATTATTATCAGGTATTCTTCCTAAATTGGTATTAACAATATTTGAAGTTAGAGAATTAGCAACACTAAAAGAAAGACGAATCATTAATTCTCCTCGATAAATACTTGAATTTTTTATAGGTATAATTATTGCATATTTTGTATTAATAACCTTTTTTACAACTAATTGAGTTATGTCAATTTCAGGATTTAATTCTCTAAGACGTTCTAAAATAGTAACTTCTTTAAAATTAGGTACTACAAGTTTAGTATTCTTGATGATTTTATGAAGAAATAAACGTTTTTTTTGAATAAAAAAAGTAACAGTGATTTGCCCTTGATATAATAATGAGTTTGGAAATGGGCTAATTGTGGCACTATTTTCAGTAATATTTTGAACAGACAATTGAAATATTTCAACACCAGGATTTAATACTTGCAGTTCTTCTAAAATTGCTGAGGGACTATTATCTGAAATTTCACCTAAATTTAGATTCATAATAATTGATGATAAAAATGGCATATTATAATAAATATGAATATAATCAGTTTTTTTATAAACTCATGTACTTGGTAATACTCTGATTATGGCTCTACTTTCAGTAATATTTTGAACATATAATTGGCTTATGTCAATCTCAGGATTTAAATCATGTAAACGAGTTAAAATTGTTCTAGGACTGTAATCTAGAATTACACCTAAACTTCTATTTAGTGTTAGTTCTGCTAAACTAATAATTCCTTCTTTTTTAAATTGTACCTTTGTGTACCCTTGATATAACGTTGAGTCTGGTAATGGTTTAACCACTGCACTATTTTGAGTGATGTTATCAACATATAATTGGCTTATGTCAATCTCAGGATTTAATTCTTTAATATGTTGTAAAATTCCTCCTTGAGTAAAATTTATAATATTATTTAGATTAGTTGAAAGAAGAGAAGTTGCAATGTTAATTCTTTCTGTATTTATAAAGGAAATCATAGTGCTTCCTGAATATTGTCTTGATGTTAATGGTCTAATTATTGCATTATCATTAGTAATATTGCTAATATATATATCATTTATATCAAGGTTAGGATTTAATTCATGTAGACGAGCTAAAATTGTTTCAATTCTAAAATCTAAAATAGGACCTAAGTTTTTATTTTGAATAACATTATATAATGATAGAAAGTTATCATTTTGTCATGATGGTCCTGGCTTTGGTTCAGGAGTAATTTGTCTTTTATTAATATTAATTTTTTCAAATGAACTTATAGTTGCTAGTGTTAGCATAGTGTTAGAAGAAATAATTATTATACTAGTTATTGCAGTTATTGAACTTATTAGTTTTTTCATTTTTCACCTAAAATAAAAAATGTTCTTAAATTAAACAATTTTAGTTTATCACAAATATTTTATTATAGTAATTTTTAAATATTTTCTAAGCATTAGTTTTAATTCTAAAAATTAAAACTAAGCTATTTTCCATAAATAATTATCTATTTCTATTAATTTCCTTTCCTCTATATTTGTCATTTTATCCCCCTTTAAATAATAAAAATTTAGATAAATACTATAAATAATTTAATAAATTTATAAGTTATTATCTAAATTTAATTATATAAATTTTTCATTTGTGTTTTGGGTATTATTTAATTCAAGTGACAATTAAATTCTACAAAATCAACAAGGTCAAGATATTCATGTTTATAAATGAGTTTTTTTAAAAGCATTCTAACCAAGTTTTGTTTTTGTTTCAGGATTACTTGATAAAATTGTATCAAGAATTTTTGCTTCACTACGAATTTGAATTTGATCTGGATCAATACTATGTAACATAACTAATACTTGATGAGCAATATTAATCGTCATTAAATTAAATAATTTTGAAGCTTCTTCAATATAAGCTTGTAAGGGATTTAATTGAGCATAACCACGTAAATGAATCCCTGCCCTTAGCTTACTTAAGGCATCAATATGATCAGTTCAATATCTATCAAAAACTTGCAATAAAGTTGAATACTCAATTTGTTTGATAATTATTTCATTTAATTTAGCACGCTTTTCTAAATAAAATTGATAAGATTGAGCACTAATTAAATTTATAACTTCTTCAGGAAGCATTCTCTTTAAATCTTCATCATTTAATGAATCTGGTTTTAAAATTTTGTTTTGTGTTCCTTTAATTAAAGTTTGATAGTCAATATATTGTTCTCTTCCTTGAATTTTAGTAAAAATCTTCAATAAATCTCTTGCAACTGTTCGATGCATAGTTTTAAGAATATCTAAAACACTATCTGCTGTTAAAATCTTATCTCTTTGACTATACATAGCTTCACGATGCTGAGCAATAACATTATCATAATCCAATAAATTTTTTCTAGCATCAAAGTTTAGTCCTTCAATCTTTTGTTGGGCTCTAGTAATTGATCTTGTTAGCATTTTTGATTTAATAAAATCTTCACCTAAACTAGCAAAAATTCTTTTTAATTTTTCTCCACCAAAACGCATAATCAAATCATCTTCAATTGAAACATAAAAACATGAAAATCCAGGATCTCCTTGTCTTCCAGATCTTCCTCGCAATTGATTATCAATTCTTCTTGCTTCATTTCGTTCAGTTCCTAAAACTGCTAGGCCCCCTAATTTTTCAATTCCAGGAGCTAATTTAATATCTGTACCTCTTCCAGCCATATTAGTAGCTAAAGTAACAGCATAAAACTCACCAGCTTTAGCAATAATTTCAGCTTCACGAGCATGATTTTTAGCATTTAAAATTTCATGTTTGATTCCTTCTAAACGCAACATATTAGAAATTCGTTCTGAAACATCAACATTAGCTGTACCAATTAAAATTGGCTGACCCTTAGTATTTCGCTCTTTAACATCTTTAATTAAAGCCTTAAATTTTGCATTTAAAGTTGCAAAAACATAATCAGACTTATCATCACGAATGATTGGCTTATTAGTTGGAATACAAATAACACGCATATTATAAATCTTAACAAACTCTTCTTCTTCAGTTTTAGCAGTACCAGTCATACCACTTAACTTACTATAAAGTCGGAAAAAATTTTGATAAGTAATAGTAGCAACTGTTGTTGTTTCTTGTTGAATTGTCACTTTTTCTTTAGCTTGAATTGCTTGATGCAAACCATCACTATAAACTCTTCCAGCCATCAATCTTCCAGTAAATTGGTCAACTAAAACAATTTCGCCATCCTTAACAACATATTCAACATCAAGTTTGAAGACATAGTTTGCTCTTAAAGCATTTTGAATGTGATGAAATAATTCTGAATTTTCAATATCAAATAAATTTTTTAAATTAAAGTAAGATTGCGCTTTCCTTACTCCTGTTGGTGTTAAAGCAATTTGCTTACTTTCTCAATCAATTTTATAATCTTCTGGTTTTAAAGATTTAGCAAAAGCATCAGTTGCTTGATATAAAGGAGTACGATTTTTTGAACCACCAGAAATAATTAATGGTGTTCTAGCTTCATCAATTAAAACTGAATCTGCTTCATCAATAATAGCAAAATTTAATCCTCTTTGAACTTTATCTTGAAAACTATGAACCATATTATCACGTAAATAATCAAACCCTAATTCTGCATTAGTAGTATAAGTAACATCTTTAGCATAAGCTTCACGCTTAAGATTTGGTGGATAATCTCTTAAATTAACACCAATAGTAATACCTAAAAAATCAAAAATTGGTTTATTTAAATCGGCATCTCTTTGTGCTAAATATTCATTAACAGTAATAATATGAACACCCTTATTAGTTAAAGCATTCAAATAAATCGGCATAACAGCAGTTAAAGTCTTACCTTCACCAGTCCTCATTTCTGCAATATCACCATTATGAAGAACAAGCCCACCAATTAACTGCACAGGATAAGGATGTAATCCAGTTACTCTTCTTGAAACTTCTCTTGCTACAGCAAAAGCTTCCACTAAAATTTCTTCTAATGTTTCACCATTAATTAGTCGACTACGAAATTCTTTAGTTTTTGCTGCAAGCTGAGTATCTGTTAATTCTTTCATACTTGGTTCTAAACCAATAATTTCTTTTACTTGTTTTTTAATTTTTTGCAGAATTTTACGATCTCACATTGATTAAATCACCATCAGTTTTCAAAATTTAGAGTTTATCTTTTTTTTACAAACAAAAAAAATAAACTCTAGACTTAATAATTATAAATTAAATGAAATTTTTTGCAATATTTAACAACTTATGTTAGTAAAAAATAATTTATATATTTAAGAACTATTAGTTTAGAACTAACATCAGGAATCTCAGCACTAGCAACTATTAATTCTAATCCTAATGA
>JBOFXA010000006.1:0-16487 GCA_051653845.1 Spiroplasma sp.
CCTAAAGCAAGATAATTTATGTCATGATTATTATTTTATTAATATCTTTTTCTTAACTCTTACAAAAAATATTCAATATTAGTAAATATATTCAATATTATATTACTTTTATAATGAAATTTTTTAAAGTCATCCTAAATATTTAATAGAAAAATAACAAAAGAACTACATCTTAATTTTTAATTATTATATAATTATTTTATAAGATTTATATAACTTAGCAGATATATAAACTCTTATGTAATTAAACAATCTAATATTTTTAATAAAAATTAAAAAGAGTTATTAAGTCATTAGATTTTTTAATTGAAAGGTATTTATGAGTTGAGAAAATTGAAGTAAATCTGCTAGAAATGATATTTAATTAAACTATATTAATGAAATTATTTGAGATTATTACGATGAATCAATTTATATTGGTATATAATCAAATGAAGGAGCATATTCTTGAAATATTGATCATATAGATAATAATTACAAAAATAATTATTGAGGTAATTTACAACCAATGAATCCAAGATGTAATAAAAAGAAAGGGCGTAGATAGAAATGGCCAATAACAATAATAAAGCAAACCAAAAAAATAATAATAATGTAAATCAAAGTCATAATAATAATCAGTACAATAGCACAAATAATAATCGTGCTAATCAAAAAAATCCAAACCATAAATAAATTAGAAAATATTAAAAATTGTTTAATAAAAAATAGTTTCTATAATTAATGTAAATAAAATTTAGATTAAAGTCTTTTATAAAGACTTTTTTCTTTGTTTATAATTAATTTTAGATAAGTAATTATTAAAATGAATAAAAATAAAAGTCTTTAAATTTAATAATTAACTCTTTTAGAAAAGGATTTCATAGACTTACAGCAGAAAATATCAGCAATGATGCAAAAAATAATAGTTGAAAAAGTGACATTGATTTAGTTTAAAAATGTTATTGAAAAAATTAATAAACTTCAAATTCAAGAATTAAAAATGAGAGAAAAATGAAGCATTGAAGAAGTTTATTAATTAATTGATGAAGTAAATAACAAACATAAAAATTTAATTAATTATATCTATAACATAATTAATTAAATTTTTCTAGTTATATCTCTATTAAAAATAGTACTTTTTTCAAAGTAGAGTTAGAATTTTTTTTAAGAAAATAAGGAGAAAAATTATGACATTAGGGGAAGCACAGATTAATAAATCTACTAATCAATATTGTTCTTGGTGAAACTAAAAATATTCTTTCAATATTTAATCATTAATTTTTTAGTTGAAACTTAATTAAATAAAAAAGTTTTTTATTTAATTAAGGTCCTTAATCCTTAAAATAATAAACACAATCATTATCCCATAAAACCTTGCTTTTTTTCTTACTTTCAAGTATGATTAATGGGTTATGACTTACTATTGATAGTAACTATCTCTCAAGTACTATCTTTAATAAGCCGAATTATATTTCAAGGAGAGAAAACCATGGATGAAAAAACTTATCAAAGTTTAATTAAACAATTTCGTTTAAATGATAAAGATACAGGTTCTACTGCAGTACAAATTATCAATCTAACAAAAAGAATCTTAGAACTAACAGAACATGTTAAAGTTCAAAAAAAAGATGTACCAGCAAAAAGAACTCTATTAAAACTAGTTGCAACAAGAAAAAATTATCTAAAATACTTAAAAACAACAAAACTAGGTAAATATTCTTATGCAGATTTTATTAAAGCATTAAACCTAAAAAAATAAAGATGAACAATTGTTCATCTTTTTTATTTTTCAAAACTATGCAAGTCTTTCCACAATTTATCCAAGACAATTTTAGATCTAACAACTTGCTTTAATTCCTGATAAGTAGCATTTTGCAAGTCTTTAAAATCAGGATACTTAGCTAAAATTACTTTTTGTAACTTTGGACCAACACCAGGAACTGCTGCTAAAAAACTATTAATCATCGACTGACTTCGCTTTAATTTATGATATTTCAGAGCATAATTATGAACCTGATCTTGTAAGTTAGCTAGAAATAAAAAACAAATATCATTTTTTGGAATATGAACAAGCTGAAATTTATCATTAAGAATGCGATCAGTTTGATGTTTTTTATTCTTAACTAACCCAATAATAGCAATATTTAAATTTAATAATTGCAGTTGCTCTAATGTGGCACTAATTTGTGGTTTGCCTCCATCAACAATAATTAAATCTGGTAGTCTTAGTTTGTTAACTAATAAGTTATAGTATCTACGATAAATCATTTCTGAAAAACGATGATAGTCATCTTTTAATTCTGGATTTAGTAAGAATCTGCGATAGTCATTAAAACTAGGTTTACCATTTTTATAAGCAATCATTGCTCCAATACTAGCATTTTGATAGAGATTAGAGACATCAAAAACTTCCAAATAGTTAATTGCTTTTATTTTTAATCACTGACTTAGAACTTTCATCATATTTACTTCACTTGTCTTTGATTTCTCTAAATAATTTTTTCATGAATAAACAGCATTAGTCTTAGCAATAGCTAAAATTTGTTCTTTCTTTCCTTTAAGAGGATGAATAAATTTAACATTTGGAAAAAGTAACTTTAACTCACTAAAATCAACTTCACTAGGTAAATAGATTTCTTGAGGTAAAGTATTTTGACTATAAAGTTGACTACAATAATTACGAATAAAATCTTGAATATCTAAATAATTATTAGTAACTACTTGCTCATCTTTAGCTTGCAACTTACCATTACGATAAAATAAAGTAACAACACTAATTAAATTATCTTCTTTAATATAGTTAATGAAATCACGATTAGAAAAATCCTGAAATTCAACTAATTGTTGTGATAAAAAGATATCAATTTTTTCTAAAAGGACTTTAATTCTACTAGCTGCTTCAAATTGTAAATTTTCTGAACTAATATTCATACTATTTTGTAACTGCTTTTTAATATTTGTCACATTACCCTTAAAAAATTGATCAATTTTACTAATTTGTTCTTGATAATAAATTCATGGAACTTCTTTAAAACAGGCCCCTGAACATTGACCTAAGTGATAGTATAAGCATGGTTTACCTAAATTGCCAGCACATTTTCTTAAAGGAAAAATACGTTCTAATAATTTTAAAATTTCTCTTGCTCCTGTACCATCAGGAAAAGGACCATAATATTTTCCTTGATCTCTTTTTGCTCTACGAACATAACAGTATTGTGGATCTTTTTCATTAGTTACCTGAATATAAGGATATCGTTTATCATCTGCTAGTAAAATATTATATTTTGGATGATACTTTTTAATTAAAGTCTGCTCTAAAATTAATGCTTCTTTTTCATTGCTAGTAGTAATATAATCTAAACTATTAATATCACTAACCATTTGCATTGTTTTATAATTATTAACTTTAGTTATATAACTACTAACTCGCTTTTTTAATGCTTTTGCCTTACCAATATATATAATTTCATCACTATTATTTTTAAACAAATAGCAACCTGAAATATTTGGTAGATTTTTAATTTCTTGCATTAAAACTTTATTTTCTTTCATTTATTCACCAATATTTTACTACCATGACTATTTTATTTTCTTGTTGATTTAATTATATTATATAAAATTATTGTTTAGTCATAATAAAAAACACCTCCAATAAATTTTTGTCACAGAAATAAAATTATTCTTTTTCTGTTAATTTTATTATAGGTGTTCATTTTTGCTTTTCTAATTATCATCTATATTCTTATCAATTTTATTGCTTGTTTGATCTGCTTTTTCTATTTCTAGTTCTTTCTTAACTTGACCAAAAGGAGTTAATGTACCACTTTCTTGAATAACATCACGAATTAGTATTTCTTTTTTATTTGCTTTAGGTACAGAAGTTACAGTTTTTTTAAATGAATTTTCAACTATTTCTGCTTTTTGAACTTTGTTAGCACTACTAGCATTTTTCTTAAATGGCAATAAAGAAGACTCTAACTTATTATTTTCTTTAGTATCTAAAAATTCTTTACGTTCTGATGATTTTTTACTAATATTACTAATTTTTTTTGCTTTAAAATAGGTCTTAATTGGTTTGAATAAAACAAAGATACCAATAAATAAAAATCAAGGCTTAGCAAAAACCACTCACGAAATAGCAATAAAGAGCACAATTAAATTTAAAACTCAATTAGTAATAAAAAATCCATAGTTACAAACTGCAATTAAAGAATTAGCAATAATACCTCCTGAAGCAAAAACAGGAAAGAAACTATTAATATCTGTTCAACTATTAAATGATAGAGGATAACTTAAAAAACCATGATAATTATTAATTATTGTAGTATCTCATCATTTTTGAAAATAACTACTAAGATGATTAAAATCATAAGGATTTATCTTTGATCAAATATCAACTCCAAAATTAGTAGTATTAATTATTAAAACAATATTTGCTACTAATCAAGAAACAGCAATAAAACTAAAAAACATTGCTAAAATAAAAGATAATTTCAATCTAAAATAGTAATTAAAGCAAATTGGTAAGATAAAACTAAATAATACTAAATAAACTAAATATTTAGTTCAGCCAAAAAGAAAAATAAAAATAAAATCATCAAACAACTTACCAATTGCAAATAAACGAAAAAAACTAATAAATAAAAAAGCAAGAAAAACTAAACTAAAAAATAAAATAGCAACTTCATCACCACGAATTCCAATTCTCTTAACTTCAATTCTAGTTTTTGCTTCTTTTTTTGCTTTCATTTCTAAACCCCTTATATTTTAAATTTCGTTAATAACTGGAAGAATCATTGGAATTTTTCCAGTTTCTTTTTTCAAGAAATCCTGTAACTCTATTTTAATACGATTTTTTATTTCTATTGTACTAAAACTATTACTCTTTTGTGCTTTTTCAACAATTTTAATGATAATATTTTGAATATTTTTCAACATTGTATCGTTATTTGTCAAATATACAACTCCACGCATTTGAGCATCAATTAATGAAATGATTTCTTTAGTTTTACGATCAATTGTTAGTCCAGTAATCAAAACACCATCACTCATTAATTTTCTTCTTTCTTCAATCACAATAGTTCCAATATCACCAACACCAATCCCATCAACATAAATATCACCTGTTGTTACTAAATTTGGATTAGGTTTAATTCTAGAATTATAAGAAACATCATTTAGAATACTATTATTAAAACTAAGAATTTCTCCATTATCTTGAATTAAAGCATTATTATGTAGCACTCCTGCTTCAATAGCAGCATTTCTAGCAGCATTAAAATCTTTATATAAACCTTTAATTGGAACAAAATATTTTGGTTCTAACATATTAGTTAGTAATTTAATATCTTCATATGAAGCATGTAAGTCTCATGCTTGTTTTTCTGAAATACTAACCACCTTAACATCTGTTCTTGCTAATTCATCTAAAACTGCAGCATGTGCTAATTCATTTCCTGGAATTGGAGGAGTTGCTAAAATAACTGTATCATCATTATTTAAAGTTAGTTCTTCATCATTATCAGTAGCAATTTTACTCATCATAGCAAATAATCTTTCACCACTACCAGTAACAATAATAACATTATCTTTACTTTTTGCTGCTTCTTTTAAAGAAATAATCTTGATTTTACTTTTTGATTTATCATTAGGATTAAAAGTAAAATTAAATCCCTTAATATTAATTTTTTCTTCTTTTTTATCATCATTGTTGTTAAAAATTGCATGAAGAATTTCATTTAAATTCTTACCATGAACAGCAACTTTTCTATCTGAAGCTGTTTCATACATTGCCTGAAAAATTTCATTAATTCTAAATAAATCTTGATCATAACAAGCTAAAATAATCCTTCCTGGTGCTTCTTTAACAATTGGTTCAATTAAACTTTGAATTTTATGATGTGGTGCTGTAAAGTCTTTTCGTCAAGCAGAAACAGCTTCAGAAATTAATAATAGAACCTGATTTGTTTTATTAACATTACGAATTTTAGCAATACGATTAAAATTCATTGTAAAATCATTATTTTCCTTACCATCAAACATATAATCAGCAAGATAAAAAATTGTTTCATCAGCATAATTTTTTTCATTTTCTTTTAATGATTTGTTTCTACTATGGATAGCAAAACCTAAACTACCAGGAATTGAAGTTGTTGTATTAAAAGTATCAATAAAAACATTGATATCATTAAAATAAATTCTTTCACTTGCTTTGACAATATTAAGTTTAATATTACTATTATTGATAAAACGAAAATACTTTAATTTTTGTTCAATCATAAATTTTGTCAAATCACTACTATAAATATTAATTTTATATTTTCCATCTTTAGTAAGATCTCTTAAAAGATAAGGTAAAGCACCAAAATTATCATCTGAAGGCTTACTAATAAAAATTGCTTTAATACGTTGCCTATTTTCTTTTAAATAACTAAAGTCAGGAATAATAACATCAATCCCTAACATTTCTCTTTCTGGAAACTTTAAGCCAACATCAAAAACAAAAATATTATTATTAATTTCAATTAGATATAAATTTTTGCCACGCTCATCTAATCCCCCTAAAGCTACAAATTTAATTTTTGCCATTTCTTTTCACCATTTTTTCTATCATAATAAACTTTTATTAAATTTAAAATCTAATAATAAAATTTACTAGCCTAATTTTCATCATCTAATCTCATTTAATTACCTTAAAAATACACATAGGTGTATAGACAATAAATGATTAAATTGCAACATCAAACCACAAAGATGAAACACGCTTTTATTTAATAATTTCCAAATCTATTTTACCATTATCATTAATTTTTGCCACTCTAACATTAAGAATATCATTAATCTTAATAAAATCTGCTAAATTAATATCTTTTTGATTAAAAAAACTTGAAAATTGTGAAACATGAATCAAACCATCAGTCCCATTTTTTAAATTAACAAAAGCTCCAAAATTTAAAATTTTAATAATTTTACCTTGAAATTGATCACCAACTTGAATTGGTTTAACATTAATAATTTCATCAATTAATTTTCAAGCTTGATTAATTGCTGCTCAATCTTGATGATAAATCAAAATTCTACCATCATCTTCAATATCAATTTTAACATTATTTGATTGATTAATAATTTTATTTATCACCTTTCCACCTGAACCAATAATTTCACGAATCTTATCAACTGGAACTTGTTTTTGGAGAATTTTAGGAGCATTTTCTGCTAAATCACTTCTTGGCTTAATAATCACTTCATTCATATTAGCTAAAATCATTAAACGACCTATTTTAGCTTTGTTTAGAGCTACCTTTAAAATATCAAAATCAAGACCTTTAATCTTAACATCCATTTGCAAAGCACAAATACCTTTAGCTGTTCCTGCAACTTTAAAATCCATATCTCCTAAATGGTCTTCTAACCCTTGAATATCTGTTAGAATAACATAATTTTTCTCTTCTCTAATTAAACCCATAGCAATCCCTGCAATGGCGGATTTTGTTGGAACTCCTGCTGCCATTAAAGCTAAACTTGAAGCACAAATCGCTGCTTGAGAAGTTGAACCATTAGATGCTAGAACTTCAGAAACAATTCTGATTGTATAAGGAAAGGTTTTTTCATCAGGAATAATTTGCAATAAAGCTTTTTCACCTAATGCTCCATGACCAATTTCTCTTCTTGAAGGCTTACCAATTCTACCTGTTTCACCAACAGAAAAGGGAGGGAAGTTATAATGATGCATAAAACGCTTATAATCATCCTTACCTAAATCATCAATAATTTGTTGTTCTGCTAGAGCTCCTAAAGTTACAATTGATAGTACTTGTGTTTCACCACGATTAAAAATAGCACTTCCATGAACAATTGGCAAAATATCAATTTTACTTGAAAGTGGTCTAATCTCATCAAGATTACGACCATCAATTCGTTGATTAGTTTTTAAAATCATATTTCTCATATTAAACTTTAATAAATCTTCTAAGCCACTATGAATAAAATGAATAATTTGCTTTTCACTAAATTCACTATCTATTAAATTTTGAACTAAATTTTCACTAAAAAAAACTGTTTTAGCTTGTTCAAAAATCATTTTAAATTTATCAGTACGAGTTTTCTTATCAGTAATTTTATTTAAATTAGCAATATCTGGTTGATATTGCTTTAAAAAAGTAACAATTTTTTCAGGAATTAGAACTAAAGGTAATTCAATCGCTGGTTTTTTTAATTCGTTGATAATTTTTGTTTGAAATTTTATTAATGCTTTAATATGTTTATGAGCTAATTCAATTGCTTCAAGTAATTCTTCTTCTGAAATTTCAGCAGCAGATGCTTCAATCATATTAATAGCATCATTTGTACCACCAACAATTAATTCTAATTGAGAATTTATTAATTGTTCTGTTGATGGATTAATCACTCATCTATTATCAATTTTCCCTACTACAACAGTAGCAGTAGGACCCTGAAAAGGAAGTCCACTTAGTGACAAAGCTAAACTTGTAGCAAAAGCAGAAGCAAAACGAACATCACAATTCTCACTTAAAGCCAAAACATTATTAACTACTTGTACTTCATAATTAAAACCTTTAGGAAATAAAGGTCTAATTGAACGATCAATTAATCTAGCACATAAAGTTGCATATTCAGTAGCAAATCCTTCACGTCTTAAAAATCCACCTGGAATTCTACCAATAGAATACAACTTTTCTTGAAAAACTACTGTTAGTGGGAAAAAATCTTGATTAATACTATTATCATTATAATTTACAGTTGTCAAAACAACTGTATCACCATACCTAAGAATAACAGCTTGTGCTGATAAGTTAGCCATTGCTCCTAGTTCAATTACTAAATCTTGATTAGTAAAAGAAAACTTAAATTTTGTTTCCGACATTATCAATTATTTACTCTCCTTAAAAATATAGAAATTTCATCTATATTGCATTATAACATAAATAAGAACTGGTAAAATTATAATAAAGAAAAATAAAGAAAAATAAAGAAAAATGGAGGAAAAATGTTCCAAAAAAAGAAAAAAGATGATTATGAAATTACTAAAAAAGATTTTGACAAAATCAAAGATAAAGTATTAATAATTGATGTTAGAGATCATGGAGAATTTCAAATCTTACAAAAAATTCCTAACTCAATCAATATTCCCTACAGAATACTAATTGCTAATCCAGAAAAATTTATTGCTACTAAAGAAACACTTGTTGTTACAATTTGTAATGCTGGCCATCGCTCAACTGCTGCTGCTCAATCTTTAAGAGAACAAGGATATACTAATAGTTATGTTCTTATGTTCGGCATATATGGTTACTATAAATAATTAGCATCAAAATATATACGTAAAACAAAAAGTTTAAATAACTTTTTGTTTTACGTATTTTTATTTAGTTTATGATAATTTTATCTTTTTTTTATATTTATTGTAATTAAATCGTTAATCATACCACAAAGATCAGGAGCAGAATTACCTAAAACAATACTTACATTATTAGTTTGACCAAAAATACCACGATTTTTAATCTTCTTTAATTCATCAAAATCAATCTTATTATAATCAACAACACATACTTTAATTTTACTTTTAGAAGCCGATGCCTTAACAATATTATCAATTCCACCTAAAATACTAACAAATTTGTCTAATTTAAATGGTAATTTAACTTTTTTTGTCTTAGTTTTTGGCGTAACAAATCCTTGTTCACGAAGTTTTTTTGCTCGAGTAATATTTCAAACTCAAAGAAAAACACTAAGGACAGCAAAAAGTAAAGCTATTGATAATAAAATAATCTGTCATATTGGCATGTCTATCACCTTTATTTAAAAATTAAAATTGAATAAAAGATTTATTCAATTTTTTTATTAAAGAATTATTACTTGTTTTAAAAGCAAAAATTTTTAAAGTTTGATTAGAAATTTTAATTTTAACCTTACTAACTAGTTTATCATGAAAATTAAAAGTATCAACTATTAATTGATTATTATTTATTTTTTCTTTTACATAATCTTTCAACTTTAAAGTGATAATTTGATTTTGATCAAGAATTATTGGTGCTCTAAGGCTGTGATAAATATTATTATTAACAGGAAATAATTCTTGATATTCCATTAATTTGGCATTTGCTAAAATTATTGCTCCTCCAGTAGTTTTCATTAAGCCTGATGTTCCAGTTTTAGTAGAAACAATAATTCCACTACCAGAAAAAACTTGTAATAATTGATCATTGATATATACTTCACAACTTAAAGTTTGGCTAAAATTAATTAGTCGAACTTCATTAATGGCATAAATAATTTCTTTATTGCTTTCAATTTCTAATAAATCAAGTTCACTAATAACTAATTCATCAGTATTTGCAGATAATGCCCTAACAACCTTATCAATATCATTAATTAAAAAATTATGATAAAACCCAATATTACCTTGCTTAAAAGTAATGAATTTAACTTTATCTAATTGCTGATTGTATTTGCTAACAGCTTTTAAAAAAGTCCCATCACCACCAATAATAAAAACAATATCAGGACACAAAAGATTTTCCTTAGCATTAATTTTTTCTAACTTTTCTTTTAAAATTAAAGCTAAATCCTTTGATTCCTGATAATTGTTTGTCATAATTGTGAATTGATAATTACTATTCATTTCTTAATATTCCATTCTTTTTTAATCTAATTATATTAAAAAATTTTATAATAATCATCAAATTCCCTTTCTAAATTATCTCTCAAAAATAATTCAATTTCATCTTCATTATACCCGATTTGAATTCTTTTCTTATCTTCTTGTAAAATAATTGGTCTTTTTAAAACTGTTGGTGAATTTTTAATCAAATTATAAACGTCACTCATTCTTAAAGTTTCAATGTTTACAGCATGAGTTTTAATAAATTTAGCTCTACTTGAAATTATATCATGAATGCCATTAGGAACAAATTGTAATAATACTTTAATTTCACTTTCAGTTAAAGGATTTTGAATAATATTACGTTTAATATAAGGAATTTTGTGTTTTTCAAAAAACTGAATAACCTTTTTTGAAGATAAGCAACTAGGAGAAATATAAACTTTTATCATATTTAACCACACCTTTTTCTAATCCTATTAAACCTAAATAAAAAGTTTATTCTTTTCTTAAATTTATCTACTGCAAATTAATAATTTGATAACAATTCATTTTATCTTTATCTTATCCCCCTCTTTCAATAAAGTATTTGTTTTCAAATAAAATTATATAATATTTTCCACTTATATAATGATTATATGATTTTTAGCACCTTACTTCTATTTTCAAATATTAAGTTATCAATATTAATAAAAAAAATAAAATTAAAGCAGATAAAGAAGAAAATGCTAAGATAGTTCTTATTGAACCTTTTGACATTTAAAGTTAAACTAAAATTAAATCAATCCAAAAAAATGTTCTAGAAATAAATTATTTATTTTAATTTTTATCTTTTTTGAGATAATATTACTAATTCCAGTAATAAATAAGTTAAAATTAATAATATAAGTCACTATAGGAGTGAAAATTAATGAAAAAACGTGTCCTTTCTGGAATCACTAGTACAGGAAAACTAACGCTAGGTAATTATTTAGGTGCTATTAGTAATTTTGTTAAATTACAAAATGAAAATGAATTATTTATTTTTATAGCTAATCTTCATGCAATTACTACTCCAATTTCTAAAAAAGAATTAGAAATAAACACTTTAGAAATTGCTGCTTGATATTTTGCTTGTGGAATTAATCCTGATGTTGCTAATGTTTTTGTTCAATCTGATGTTCTAGAGCACACACAATTAAGTTATATCTTATTATGTCACACCTATTTAGGTGAATTAGAACGCATGATACAATTTAAAGATAAAATGCAAAAAGTAACAAAGCAACAAAATAAAACAATTAGTATTCCAACTGGTTTATTAGTTTATCCTACTCTAATGGCAGCAGATATTTTATTATATGAACCCGATTTAGTTCCTGTTGGTAGTGACCAAACTCAACATCTAGAATTAACCAAAAGCCTAGCTGAAAGACTTAATGCAAAATACCAGAATAATCTATTTAAAATTCCTCAACAGTATCAAAATCAATATGCTCATAGAATTATGAGTTTACAAGAACCAACTAAAAAAATGTCAAAATCTGATGATAATCCAAAAAATGTTATCTTTTTATCAGATGATTTAGTTACTATTTCTTCAAAAATAAAAAAAGCTGTTACTGATTCAGAAAATTTAATTAAGTATAATTTTGAAAAAAAACCAGGAGTTAGCAACTTACTAGCAATTTATGCTAGTATTACTAATAAAACAATTGCTGAAGCAGAAAAATATTTTGCTAACAAAGATTATAGTTTCTTAAAAACAGAAGTAGCAACAACAATTTATAATTTATTAGCTCCAATTCAAACAAGATATAAAAAATACATCAGCAACAAACCATTATTATTAAAATTATTAAATCAAGGAGCAAATAATGCTAAAGCAATTGCTGAAAAAAAATTACATCAAATTCAAAAAGCACTTGGGATTAACTACTAATAGTTTAAGAAAGGAATAAAAATGAGCAAACTTTACTTTCAAAATGATAATCAAAAACGCTTAATACTAGTAGATTTAGATGGAACAGCATTAAAAAGCAATGGAAAAGAAATCCATCCTGATACTCTAACAGCTTTAAAAAAAGCAACTAAATTAGGACATATTGTTTGTATTGTTACAGGCAGACCTCACCGTGGTTCAATAAAATTTTACAAACAATTAGAATTAAAAACTTTACTATCAAATTTTAACGGTGCTCATATTCATGATCCTGATATTAAAAAATTCAAACGTTTAATTTTTCCTATTTCAGAACAAATAATTAAAGATATTTTACATGAAGAATATATCTACAATAATATCAATAACGCAATTATTGAATACTATAACAAAGGTGTTTGTTGAAAACAAGATGATTTTTTTGAAACTTATTTTCACCTAGAAAACATTGCTAACGATACCTTTACTATCACAAAATTAATTAGACAATGAAAAGGAAATGCTAATGCTATTTTAATCCACTTTAAAAAAGATACTAACTTAGATCAAGTTTGACGTGATTTAGAAAAGTATTCTAATTCTATTAAAGTAAATACTTGAAAGCCTTATAATACAAATCAGTTAATTTTTGACATTTCAAGCAAATTTATTGATAAAGGGATGACAGCAAAAATTCTTGCATCATATTATAATGTTGATATTAGAGACGTGATTGCTTATGGTGATGAAATTAATGATAAAGAAATGCTAATGGCAGTAGGATATGGAGTAGCAATGAAAAATGCTAATATCGTAATTAAAAGCATTGCAAATGACATCACAATGAAAACTAATGATGAAGGTGGAGTTGGCCACCATCTAACACAATTATTAAACTTAGATAAAGCACAAAACTAAAAGTCTAAAAATGAATGGAACTAATTAAAATTTTATTAGTTCCATTCATTTTTTAATTTTTTATTTGTTAGAATTTCAACCTTAAAAATAACTTGTCCTTTTTTCTTAATCTTTTCAACTTTAAAACTAAAATTACGATATTTAAAACTCGGACTAGTTTTTCTAATTGGCTTATTTTTAATCTTTGTTTTCAAACGATATCATTCTTCTACAGTTATCCTATGTTTCAAAACTGGAGGTTTAGTTTTTAAATAAAATTTAAATAAAACATCTAAATTTGTTTTACCATCAACTAAAAATTTATGTGTTCCAACTTCTTGAACTAAGCCAATTTTATCGCTTTCATCATAAATTTCACCAACTAACTCTTCTAAAATATCTTCTAAAGTAACAATACCACTAAAATCTTTCTTTTCTTTGTTACTACAAACAATTGCAATATGAGTTCTTTCACTTTGTAACAATTCTAAAGCTTGATTTAATTTTGTTCTTTTAGAAAGATATAATGGTTCAGTAATCAAAGTCTTTAAATCAGGACTTTTGTTTTGTAACATTTCACTAATATAATCTTTAACATTTAAAATTCCAATAACTTGTCCTGTTTTGTTATCAACAACAGGAATTCTACTATAAGTTTCTTGTAGATAAAGTTCTTTAATTATCTTACTTGAAGAATCACTAAAAATATATCTTACTCTTGTTTTATGTTGCATTGCTTGATACACTGATTTTTCATCAAATATAATTGCAGATTCAATTAAATCTTTTTCACCTTTTTCTAAAACTCCTTCTTGTTCAATAATTGACACTAATTCAATTAATTCTTGCTCTGAACTAGTTGGATTCTTACTTTTAACCTGAAATAATTTAAAAATTAATGTTAGAGGATAAAAAATAAAATTAAGAACATATAAAAGATAAGCATAAAGTAAAGCCACTTTTTCTGGATACATTTTAGTAATACTTTTTGGTAAAATTTCACCAAAAATCAAAACCAAAAATGCTGAAACAACTGTTGAAATTATTGGACCAACTTCACGTAACTTTAAACTTTCAACAAACAATATTGTTGTTAAAGTTCCAATAACTAAATTAACTATCGTATTACCAATCAAAATTGTTGTTAAAGTTAAATTATAGTTTTTAACTAAATTAAAAACTATTTTTGCTCTTGATCTATTCTTCTTACTATTTCTTAATTTCGCAATTGATTTAATTCTAACAACATTTAACGATGTCAAAGCAGTTTCTGCAGAAGAATAAAATCCACTAACAAAAATTAATAAAAATATTACTATTACATACACATACCAACTAGATTGCATAAACTTCTATTCCCTAATTTAATTTGCACAACTATTATAACACATTCTTAAAAATCGCTACAAAAAAGAAAATCATAAAAACTTAGATAAAAAAAGCAAAAAATATTATACAATTAATATTGTTAGAAAATATAATTTACACACTATTTGTGGTGTCTTGGAGTTGATAAAAATGCGTAAATTAGTTAAATTAATAACAGTTACAACAATAGTGACTACTGCTTCCTTACAAGTGACAGCTTGTAAAGATGACTCAAAATATAATTCATTCATTAGTGAAGTAAATCAAAGTAAAAATAATAAGACTGCTTTCTTTGGTTTTTTAGGAACTGCTGATGATGAAACTTCATCTGCTTTACAAGTTAGTTTTGATTTATTTAATCAAAAAGAAGCAAATGATAAAACTAGATGACAAAACTGAATTGATAACGAAGCTAGTAGTTATTTAAAAGAAAAAGGTTTAAGTAATATTTTCCTTCATTACTATCAAGGACCTTATCATCAAGATAAATCTAGTGATATTATTGATTCATTTTGAAATCAAAAAAATGTTACTTGACAAAAAAATATTTTTAATTGAGTTTACAATAATACTAAAAATAATTCTCAATTTAAAAAACCTCATGGAGTAGAAGCAGTTAAAGAAATTAATCCTAAAAAAGATGGAGATAATAAAGACATGTTTGCAAAATTACCAATTGTCTTTATTGTTTCTAAAGGAAACTTAATCACTGCTGGTGAAGAATGAATTAGTGCTAACAGTTCAATAAATCAGCAAGAAGATGCAATTAAAGATTTCATCTTAGCTAATTTATTTCTTCCAGATGACAAGTAAACCAAATTAATATAATTTGTTGATTTAATAAAATTGATATCAGATTATTATAAAAGCGAATTTTATTATCTATGAATTGTAATTATAAATATAACACTTAAAATGATTTAAATAAATATCTCATAAAATTTTATTTATTTTATCAAAGGACATCCTTTCTAATTTTAGTTAGTTAAAGGGTGTCTGTTTTTATTTTGAAATAAAAAACAACGATATATGAAACAATTCATATATCGTTGCACTTATAATTATAATTTGTAAATTTTATAATTTCTAATAAGAAATTCATCTTTTAAAGCAAATTATTTTTAATAACTTTAAAAGTAGAAAATAAAGTAGAAATTCCTTTTCCTGTATCATCATTTGAGGTAAAGAAAAATGCTAATCCTTCATTAGGATTTTTCAAACTTCATATATAATTATTGTTTGGTTAATTATGAGTATGTTTAGCAACACTTCCTTTGGTGTCACTCCTGCTTTATAATCTTGCACTAACGTGAACCCCTATCTTCTTTAATTCAATCATCAAGCATCTTTAATCCAACAGCCATTCACTTATATTCACCAATAACTCATTTTTCTTTACTTAACTTAGATTCTAATCCTTTAGTAGTTTTTTCTAACTTTCTTCTGATTCTTTGATAGCATCTTTTTTTAGCTTCAAGAACATACTTACCATTTTGATAAAGTTCACTAACAATATCGTCTTTAGGTTTGTATCTAGTTCAGCACTATTTAAATTTTGAAAATATCCGCTATCTGCTTCTGTATTCTAGAATAAATATCTTTACGAACATTCTCTATCTTCTTATCTATTCTAGCATCAGAATCCTTACGAACATTCTCTATCTTCTGTTCTATTCTAGCATCAGAATCCTTACGAACATTCTCTATCTTCTGTTCTAT
>JBOFXA010000007.1:0-3286 GCA_051653845.1 Spiroplasma sp.
TAACTGAGGATGACAAATATGTCGCAGAATTTAATAATATTTCTGATAAAACTAAAAAAAGTCTTATTAATACTTTAAGAATCAAAGAAGATGATTATTATCCTGATTTTACAGTATTGAAAGATTGAGAACTAAAAAACGTAACTTTAACTTATAAAATTAAAAATAATCAAAAAGAAATAATTAATTTTAATGCAAACTTTGTTATTGACATTGTTGCTTTATTAAACCAAACTACTTTTTACCATCCAATAGAAAAAGAAATTAATCAAGAAACTAAAGCAGAACTTGAAAAAATATCAAAAATTGAAATTAAAAAAACTAATAATGATCAATTTGCAATTCGCTTTTATAAAGAAAACGTTACCACAAAAAGTATTATCCCAAATGATTTCTGACATTTAACTGAGGATGGCAAATATGTCGCAGAATTTAATAACATTTCTGATGAAATTAAAAAAAATCTTATTAATACTTTAAGAATCAAAGAAAATGATTATTATCCTGATTTTACATTATTGAACGGCTGAGATCTAAAAAATGTAACTTTAACTTATAAAATTAATAATAATGAAAAACAAATGATTAATTTTAATACAAACTTAGTTGCTGATATTTCAGTTTTATTAAAAAAAGATACTGTTGCAATAGAAAATGAAATTAATCAAGAATGAATTAGTGAATCAACAACAACAAATCCTAAATTTACTGAAAAATGATGAAATTTTGTTGAAAATGACAAAAAATTTAAAAATAAATTAAAAAATATTTTTATAAATTGAGTTAAAAAGCAAATAAATTTAGATATTATTATTTCAGATTTTGATTGAGAGATTGGACAATATCCTTATAATGTTAAAACTGATATTAATAATAGAGTTTATTACTTTGTGATATTAATAAATGCTAATGGAAAAAATCAATTAAGGAATCAGTATAAATATAAAGTAATTATTTATAATGGTAATGATCTTCGTAAAAATTACACTGATAAGTCAGAACGATAAAAATATCGTTCTTTTGTATTATTTTCTATTTTGTGAATAACTACTTAATAAATCCATAAGAAAAAAACAAATTAAACTAGTCTTTAGAGCGTTATCTTCTTACTAACTATAAGAAAATCTTAACTTAATAGTACACTCTTAAGTAAAACTTAATATTAATAGTGATGATACTGGTAATTATCATTATGTAATTACTGACCAAAAAGGTTCAACAGCTAATAAATTTATTTTAATTGGTCAAGACTATCAAAATAAATATTTAAAGTTTCTTAATGTTTTAAATAATCCTGGTGTTGCTGTTGATTTTTGAACTACTATACCCCCAAAGAACACACTTAAAAAACTACTTAATTAAATATAAACAAGTTCAATCACAGCTAACAAGAACTAAGTTAGTTTATAATATTGATTATGAATTAAAGCTATTTCAACTAAAGCTATTGGTACTAACACAATTATAATTATTAATAATACTCATTATGACCCCGATAAGGTTTTTGATTTATCAACAATTAAGGCTTAATCATTTACCCAAAATTTTAGTGAATTAACAATTGAACAATTAAAAGCATGAATTTTCCAAGATATTAATCAAACTCAAAAACTAACTCAAACATTACTTTTTTTGCTTAAGACAAATCTTTAAGAGTGTATTAATGGTATGATATTATAACTAATTAATAATCCCGAAACACAACCACCTGACCCTCTAATCCCTATCATGGTAATAATACCTTTAATACTACTTGAATTATTTCGGCAGTATTAGGTTCAACAATTGTTATTATAAGAGTTGCTTATTTAAGACATAATTGTAAGAAAGGTATAGGAGGATTAAAAAGAAATATTAGCAAAACAAAAAAGATAAACTTCATTTTTCCTTGTTTTTATTTTTTATAAAAAATATAATTTAATTATTAAATAAAATAAAAGAGAGGTAATAATATGGCATCAAATTTAAGTGATATAACAATTAAAGTTTGAAATAACGCTATAAGAAACATCAGCAAAATTTAATAGTAAAACAATAAAAAATTGAACAAAATTCAAAAAGAGAAGAAGAAAAATTGTAACTTGAAAAGACTAAAGTCTTTGAATAAAATAATTGAAAAAAATCCTTTATAACATGAACTTAAAGTTCAATTGCAATACTAGTTTCCATAATAATTTTAATTGAAACTAAAATTATTAATTTTATTAAATCAACAATTAAATGATATTTATTCAAGCTTTTCATATGGTTCAAAATGAGAATATAACAAATAAAGATTATTTAAAATGTTTATTATACTTAAAAAGAATATATCATTCAAAGATTTATTCAAACTTTGAAGAAAATCATAAATTAGAAAAATTCTATATTCTTTGAATTTATCAAATCTTTAAAAACATCCTTTAATTCAACATATGGCACTTGAAATATATCAAGAAATTAAAAATGCTTTATTCTTAAAAGAAATTTCAGAACAAGAATGAATAGAAAGAATAAAAAAATTATGAAAAAATGAGAATTATCATATACAAAATATATTTTGAAAGAAAATCCAAAATTAATAATTAATATTTTTAAAAAAAAGAAACTGATGTTTATGAAGTTTTAAAAGAATTGATAATTATTGAATTAATTTTAAATTATCATGAAATAAATGCAAAAGAAATTCAGGCTTCTTTCAATGATTTTTTTATTTTACATAAAGAATATTTACCTTCAAAGTATTTTAATTTGTATAAAGAAAATAAGCAAAAAACCCGATTAAAACAACAATTAATAAATTTAACAGTTTCAAATGCAAATCATAATAATGGACTTAAGAAAAGAAATGAATTAACTTTTAGAAAAGTGAATAAAGAAACTTTTTATAAAGTTGTTAATGAAGTATTTTTATTTGATAATTTTAATTCATTATGTGAAACATTTTTATTTTTGAAAAAATATCAATTTCTGAATAATTTATATAATAAATTTTTTAATAATAAAATTAAATTACTTTGCTTTATTTGTACAAATGAAGATGCTAATTTACTTTGTTTTGATTCAAACAAAGTAAAAACAATTAAAGAAGCAATTTTTAAAGTAGATGGTATATGTAAATTTTGCCTTGAGAAAGAATTAGGAAAGGAAATTCAAAATGTATAATGTGAAAAAAAATAATCCCAATTTTTTTAACTCTTTCAAAGAAAGATTATTCTGAAGATGAAATAGAAAGTTTTATGACCGGTTTAGTAAAATATTCAATTTTAGAACTAAATATTTTACAAAAATCTCCAGGAATTTTTCA
>JBOFXA010000008.1:0-29823 GCA_051653845.1 Spiroplasma sp.
ATAATTTGTAGTAAATTAAAACAAAAGAAAGCACAAACACTACATTAGCAATGTTATCAAAAAACATTTGAATTGGTGGATGATCACTATCTAAAGCAAAGTGCAATCAAGGTTCAATAATTGCAATTGACAAAGTGTACCAAATACCAATAATTGGAATGGCAATTGCCATAATTAAAGTATCAAATACTCTTAAAGGCACAATAGCACCCATGATTGGAAATTTAATCTCAAGTAAAGAAGCAGCTACTGCTATTCCTAGTAAAATTCCTGTAAGAACAATTTTAAAAATCTGGTTCTTACCATTATTAATTTTTGCTTTTTTCTGTTTCATTTTAAATGCTTTTGCATCTAGGTTTGAAGTTTTCTTTTCTTCATTTTGTAACTGATTTTCCATAATAATTATTACCTTTCTTTAATTGATTAATTATTTATAAAAATAATAAATTAATTAAAATAAAAAAGCAAATAATAAGCTTTATAAATTAAAATGACGTTTTAAAATAGCCAATGGTTTTTCTAAAAGTAAAAATAAAATTAGCACTAAAGTATATTTAAAAAAATTATAAGGTAAATACAAAGTTCATAAAACTTTCTTTTGTTCTGATACACCATATAAATCTAATAAAAAAACTCAATTATAAAATATATTCAATAAAGAAATAATCAAACAAGCCAAAACTGCACTAATAATATTAACAACCAAATGAGGTCTTCAACTATCTTTATTACCCCTATTTAGAAGCAACAACAAATCATGAATTAAGAAAAAAACTATCAAACTAGTAATTGATGCTAACATAGCAGATAACTCACCAACAACATTAGCAGGCATCATATGAGGAATAACTAACCTAATTCATGGATAAATAATTGCAATTAATAAACCATATGGTAAACCAACAACAAACACTGCTAAAAGATTAATCGTAATAGCAAAATCAATTGTTAGAAAACTATTAAAAAAAGTTGTAATTTCAAGTAAACTAATTAAAGTTGTAAGAGCTAAAAAAATTGCAATCAAAACAATTTTATGCGTTGTTAATTTAAAACTTTTAAATACTTTATTTCATTGCTCTTTTCAATTCTTCTTAAAAATTGCTTGCTTTTTTGTTTCTATCATTCTTCACCATCCTGTTAATTATAGTTTTTACTTTTTTAATTATAATATTAAATTATAATATAAAAAAATAAAAACTATTATATAATTGAAAAAAAGAAAGGAATTGTGTATTACAAATGACCAACAGTGAATTAATAATTGAAATGATTGTTGAAATTCCAAAAGGATGTAAAAACAAAATCGAATTTGACAATAAAAGAAAAAGATTTATCTTAGATAGGCCACTATTTGGTGCTAACTTTTATCCTGGTGAATATGGATATATTCCAAACACATTAGATTATGATGGTGATCCATTAGATGTAATCTCTTTAATAACATATCCTACTTTTCCTGGATGCATGATTGAAATTCGCGTTCTTGGTGCTATTGAAATGATTGATGCTGGAGAAATTGATACAAAAATCTTTGGTGTTGTTAAGAGCGACCCACGATTTAAAGACTATCAAACATTAAAAGATGTTCCAAAACACTTGTTAGATGAAATCACAAACTTCTTCTTACAATATAAAACTTTACAAAATAAAAAAGTTGAAATCAAAGGTTTTGTTGACATCAATCAAGCTAAAAAAGAAATTTATACATGCAAAGATTTATATGTAAAATATCAAAAAGAAATGCTAACTTTAGAAAAAGATAAATTAGTAACATTACTAAACAAAAAACAAAAATAAAATTAACCAACTAAATAATGTTAATTAAATATTTAGGGAATTTAGTGCAAAGCTAATACTGCCCCAGCAACTGGAAAACTGATGAATATTAGACATACCATTGAAACAATGTTTTGAGAAAGCTAATTAATAAAGTGAAGTTAAGTCAGGAGACCAATTTAGTTAATTAATCAAAATAAAAACTCTGGGTGAAGTTTAATATGATTAGGATTATTTTGCAAAAAAGTTGCATTCATAATTTTAGATTTTATTAGCATGCTCAACGAGCATGCTTTTTTAGTTAGAAGGAAAATATGAGCTTACATGTACAAAAATTAATTAGACTGATAATTATCGCTTTATATAGTGCTTTAGTCTTTGCATTAAAAGAAGCTTTAGCAATTCTACCAAATATTGAGATAGTAACTTTCTTACTATCTTTTGCTGCTTTAATTTTTCCCCTTTCAATGAGTATCTCAATTCCTTTTATTTTTAATTTATGTGAGATTCTTTTAAGAGGAATTGCAACTTGAGTAATTTTATATCTTATTGTTTGACCACTACTAGTATTAATTATTTGAGCATTTAAAAAATTAATTAAAAAATATTGATGACTTTTTATTATTATTAATAGTCTTTGAGGCTTTAGCTTTGGAACTTTAGATGCTTTTATTAACTTATTTTTATATGGTAAAAGCGCTTTTTTTCTATATTGAATTAATGGTCTAGCATTTGATGCTGTTCATGGAGTTAGCAACATAATTGTTGCTACAATTCTTTATAAACCTGTTCTGCATTTATGAGAATTACGATTAAAGTATTATATTGTTAGCTTTGATCTTGATGAAAATAAAAAAACAGAAAAACAAGCAAATCTACCAGTTAATTCTGGTTAGATAGAAAAATAGCAGATATAAGTAAAAAGACTTAAAACGATTTAATTTAGAATTTCAATCTAATAATTTATTTAAAAGTCTTTAAGTTTTTATTAATTAAATATTTTTAATAAATTCATTAGGGACATCTGTTCTTAATTACAGTAACACAACAACTGTGATTTCTACAACTTCATATGATAATTAAAAGTAAAATATTAGTTTCTTCATTAAATGGTTTTTTTATAATTGTTTATAATTTAGTCATAAGGACATCCTTTCAAGCTTTCATTGATTTAAGGGTGTCTGTTTTTATTTTGAAATAAAAAAAACAACGATAGATGAGGAAATTCATCTATCGTTGCATTTATAATTACAATTTTTTAGTTTAACTAACTCTGTTATTTTTCTATCTATTTAATGACAATACTAACAACTTCATCCTTACTAAAACTAGGGCCAAAGATTGCCTTAACTTCTTCTTCACTAATTATCTTAGTGATACTTTCTAATTGATAAGGTTGATTAATTAATTTATCTTCTAAAATTTTAGTTCCTGAACTACCAAGAAAATCTCCATAAATTTTAATTGCTTTAATTAAGCCTGCTTCAACTTCTAATCTAACATCAACAGTACCTTTGCCTTCAATTCTAACTTTATTTTCTAAATTAAAAATTGGCGATTGCCCATAATTCCATTCTCAAGTACGATACTTTTCATCAGCCAATTTTTCTGCTTTAGCAATTAATTCTTCACTTGGATAAACAATCTTTGTTCCTTTAGTATCTTGTAAATCCTGAACAATTAAATCTTTAAATTCTTCAACAGTGATTTTTTGTGATAATAAAGGAAGAATATTTGTTACTCTTGCCTTAATTGATTTAATTCCTTTAGATTGTAACTTTATTAAATCAGGCTTTAAGACTTTAGGTAAAATTGTCATATCAACATCAAACAAAATTGTACCATGATGCATAATTCGATTTTTATAATTATATTGTGCGTTACCTGATATCTTCTTGCCATCAACTTCAATATCATTTTTGCCACTAAATTTTGCATCAACACCTAATTTTTGTAAAACATCAATAATTGGTTTGGTAAACAAAGCATAATTACGAATATTATCTTTATTTTTATTGAAAATAAACGTAAAATTTAAATTCCCTAAATCTTGATAAACTGCTCCTCCTCCTGAAAGACGACGAACAACATTGACATTATGTTGTTTCACATAATCATTATTTACTTCTTCAATTGTATTTTGATTGACACCAACAACAATTGTGTTATCATTCTGTCACAACAATAAAATTTCATCTGTGATGCTCTCATTTTTAGTTAGTATCTCTTCTAATGCAAGATTATAGTAAGGATCCTTGCTTTGATTGATATAATAAATCATAAATAAAATTCTCCTATGAAATTTTCTTTTTAAATCACTTATCAATAAATTTTAAAGTAGTTTTAGTATATAAAGGATAGTTAGTAAGAGCAGATTCAATATGGCCAGCATCTTTAATAATCAACAGCTCACTTAATTTTTTGTTTTTAAATAGTAATTCATATTCAAGTTTTTTATGATACAAGCGTTGGCTCATAGTAAGAGGAACAGTTTGATCTTTACTACCATGAATAAATAAAACTGGCGTTTTTGAACAATTTTGTAATTTATTAACTGGTTTAATTAAGTCAATCTTAAAATTATCCTTAAAATAAAATCAAAAATTAACACCATAATAGTATCAAAATCAATGACGCTTAATTTTAGTTTTTCCTAAAATTTTCATCATATGAGCAAAATCATCATAGCCACAATCAAAAATTGCTGACTTCACTCCTAGAGCAGTTAAGTCATATCTAACTAAAGCTTGTAAAATAGTAGATGCTCCCATACTATTACCAATTAAAGCAAATTCAAGATTTTTGTTATGAAATCTTTGCTTTAAATATTTAAGAACAAAAAATAAATCTTGTGCTTCTTTTAAGCCAAAAGTACAACTAGTATCAGAATTTGAACCATGATTTCTAGAATCATAAACTAAAACATTGTAACCAGCTTGATAAAAATGCTTTGCTAAATATATAATGCTATAACGATTCTGATATCAACCATGAAGAACAACAACTCATTTATTAGTTGGTTTTTTACTAACTAATAAGAAAGCTGCTAATGTTATATCATCAAAAGTTAAGATATCAACATTCTCAGGATTAATTTCAATTCATTCTTCAGAAGAAATTAATAATTCTTTTGGAGCATTTTTTAACGCCATCTCACGATTATAAAACTCTAAACTATTAAATTGAATTCCTTCATAGCCTGGAAAAAGAACAGGTCCTTTCTTAGAAAAGGTCTGTAAGTTATCACGAATTTTCTTACCAATAATTAAATTAATAATTAAAACTGGTAAAATTCAAAATGGTAATGTGATATAAAGTAAAATTTTATTTATTCAAGAAAAATGATATTTAATTTCTTTCACAGAATTTTCTTTATTTTTTACTTTTAAAGTATTTTGTTCCTTTTCTTTCATTTTTACCTCAATTATTTATTAATTAATGTGGTTTAAGGATATGTAATGTCATCTTTATCTAAAATACCCATAGCTAATAATCCTGCTGACATAACATAATTATATGGCTTGTTAAAGTGTGGTAAGAAATACATATCAACTAATGGTAATTCATCAATTAATAATTTTTTCATAATAGCTAATGAAAACATAAAGATAATTTCAGTATGATCATGAACTGAAGCTACTTGTGCACCAATAATTATTTTTGTTTTTTTTTCTCAAGTAATTTTAATTTTTACTTGATGATTTTCTTTCATAAATGGTGGAAATACACTATCTTGATAGTAAATTGATTCAACATTATCTTCTCCTAAAATTTCCTTAGCAACATTTTCTGATAATCCTGTTGCTGCTAATTTTCAATTAAAGACACAAATAGCATTTGTTCCCTGAACACCTGGAAAAGGAACTTTATTATCAGTAGTAATATTTAATCCAGCCACTAAACCGCTTCTAATAGCATTAGTTGCTAAAGCAATATAAGTATCTTTACCTCAAGCATTTGAATGAATAGCAATACAATCTCCAATTGCATAAACATCAGGATTAGAAGTTTGGAAATATTGGTTAACAATTATTGCACCATGATTATTTAATTTTATTTGTGTTGAACCATCAGAATTTTTTAAAACTGCAGTATTTGGCTTAAATCCTACTGACATAATTACTAAGTCAGCTTTATATCTACCTTTATTTGTAACTACTTCACTAACATGATTGTTATCAACAATGAATTCTTCTACACATTCACCTAATTGTAATTTTACACCAAATTTTTTCATTGCAGCTTCTAAATCATTAGTAAATTCTGAATCATAATAATTAGACATCACATGATCTTTTAAGTCAATTAAAGTAACATTCTTCTTTAACTTACTAAAAGCTTCAACTAATTCAATACCAATATAACCACCACCAACAACAACAACATTTTTTACTGAACGATTATCTAAATTTTTAATAATTCCTTCTGCGTGTTGAAATAGTTTTGAAAGATGAATTCCATTTGTTAATTTGTAACCATTTAATTGATCAGTAACTGGTTGACCATTTGCTATTTGCAATAAGCCTGGAATTGGCTTATTACCTGGATTTAAAATTGGTCATGAACCAATTGCTAAAATTAATTTATCATATGTTTCAGTAAATATTTTATTAGTTTTTAAATTTTTAATTTCTAAAGTTTTTTTCTTAACATTCAAACTTGTCATTTCATGACCAATTTTTACTTTAACACCCATAGCAGATAATTTTTCTGGAGAAGAATAAAATAATCCTTTTGAATCTTGAAATTCCTTACCTATTCATAAAGCAATTCCACACCCTAAAAAAGAAATATTATTGTTACGATCATATGCTATAATCTCTGCATTAAGATTATTTCTAATCAATCCTTTCACTGCTGTTGTTCCAGCATGATTAATACCAATTAAAATAATCTTAGTTTTCTTACTCATTAATTAAAACTCCTTAATAAATTTAGTTGGATAAAAATCCATATTTTAACTTATATATATTATATATTAATACATTATAAATATTAGTATATTATAAACTAATTTAAACCAATTTAAACCAATTAAAGAAAAAATAACTACTTTTCTAAATAAAAATAACAAATTTCATCAACTTAAGATAATTATTTTAATAAATTATATGTATCTTGACAAATAATAATTTCTTCATTTGTTCTAATTTTATAAATTGGTATTTCTGAAGTGCTATCACTAATTAATAAATAATCTTCATAAATTTGATCATTTGCTTTACTATCAATTTTCAGCAACAAAACTTTAATTTCTTCAATTACTCATTTTCTAATCAAAGTAGCATTTTCACCAATTCCAGCTGTAAAGACTAAAACATCAACTTTATTATCTAAATCATTTGCATATTGAACAACATAACTAGCAATTCGCTGACAAAACATTTTAATTGCTAAATTTGCTTGCTTGTATTTTGGATGCTTTTCATTTTCTTGAGCTTTCATAACATCTCTAATATCTGAAGAAACACCACTAATTCCTAATAAACCAGACTCTTTATTTAAAACATTAGTAAAAGAATTAACTGTTTGAGCATCACTAGTATTTTTGGTAATTTCACAAATATATTGATGAATTGAAGGGTCAATAATGCCACTTCTTGTGCCCATAATTAAACCATCTAAAGGTGTTAGACCCATAGTAGTGTTATAACTTTGACCATCTTTAATTGCACAAATACTTGCACCATTACCTAAGTGACAAACAATTGCATTAATATTTTTTTTATCTTTTATTAAAATTGAAGCTAATTTACTTAAAATGTAACGATAACTAATACCATGAAAACCATATTTTCTTACTTGATATTTGTGATATCAATCATAAGGTACAGAGTAAAGAAATTTTTCTTCTGGTAGAGTCATATGAAATGAAGTATCAAAAACAGCAACATGCTTAATTTTTGGATTTAAACTTTTAAAAGCATTATAACCCTTTAAAGATGGCGGATTATGTAGTGGTGCTAAAGAAATATTCTTAACGACAGCATTTTCTACTGCTTGATTAATTATTGTTGAAGTTTTAAATTTTTCACCACCATGAACTAAACGATGGCCAATACCAATAACTTCTTCAAAACTAGCAATAACATCATAAAATTTCAATTGTTCAATAATTAACTTTGCTCCTATAGCATGATCTGCAACATTAATTTGTTTTTCATACTTAAGTGAACTATTGTTTTCAATAATTTCAAGTATAATGTTACTATCTTTAATTCCAATTCTTTCAACTAATCCCTTAGCAAGAATTTGAAATTCTGATTTTTGATTAAGAATTTTAAATAATTGAAATTTAATTGAACTTGAACCAGCATTAATAACTAAAATCTTATTATTCATAAGTTTTCTTTACTCCCTTTTAATTTAATTTTTACTTTCTTAATTCTAATGTTAAATCTTGTGCTACTTCCATTACTACTTCTGATAAGGTAGGATGAGGATGACAAGCATTTGCTAGCTCAAAAACAGTAGCTTCACTACTGATAATGTTAACAATTTCAGCAATCATATCAGTTGCTGTTGTTCCTAAAATATGAGCACCAATAATCTCACCATATTTTTTGCTAACAATTAACTTAACAAAGCCATCAGTTTCACCATCACCTAAGGCCTTACCATTAATTGCAAATGGAATTTTCTTACTTAAATAATTACCAGGATATAATTTTTTAACTTCTTCTTCAGTTAAACCCACACTTGCTGCTTCAGGAAAAGTATAAGTACAACTTGGCATTTGATTATAGTCAACTGTTTGAACTTGATAGTTTGTTTTATTTTCTTTTACTAAAATGTTGTTAATTGCTACTAATCCTTGACTTGAAGCAACATGAGCTAACATTTTTTCTCCAGTAACATCACCTATGATATAAATATTGTTAACTACTTTATTACTTTTATCTAATGCTTCTAACTTATTATTAACAGCAAAGGCACCATTAGGTTTAATTTGTAAATCAAGATTTTCAAAACCTTCAGTAATTGGCAATCTACCTGTACTTAATAAGAAATAATCACTAATAATTGTTTTAGGTTTTTTATGTTCTGTATCATCAGTAGCATAATATGTTAATTTATTTTTTTCTAGACTAGCAACATTATGGCCAGTAAGAATAGTAATATTATTCTTAAGAAAAATTTTTGTTAATTCCTTACTAATATCACCATCTAAAAAAGCTAAAATTGAAGGTAGATACTCAATAATAGTTACTTTAGTTCCTAAAGTACTAAACAAAGCAGCAAACTCACAACCAATAACACCACCACCAATAATAGTTAGTGATTTTGGAATTTCTTTTAAAGCTAAGATTTCTGTTGAAGTTAATAAGGCTTTATTTGCTTTTAAAGCATTAGTGCTTAAACCTTTTACTGGAATATTAGGGTTATCAAACATTTTTACTTTTGATCCTGTAGCAATCATTAAGTATTTTGTGCTATAGGTTTTTTGTTCACCATTTGCTGAAGTAACTTTAATTGTATTTCGATTAATTGCTGATGCACTACCAATTAAACTATCAACTTTGTTACTTTTCATTAAAAATTGAACACCATTAGTCAACTGCTTCACAACAGCATCTTTTCTTTCTTGAGCAACTTTTCAATCAATCTTAACACTTTTCTTATCAAAACTAATTCCATATTTTTCACTAACATCAAGATAATGAAAAACTTTGGCATTTTTTAATAATGTTTTTGTTGGAATACAGCCAACATTTAAGCAAACTCCTCCTCAAAGACCTTTTTCAACAATTGCTGTCTTTAAGCCCAACTTACCAGCATGAGCAGCAGCTACATAACCTCCAGGTCCTGATCCAACAATAATTAAATCATAATTATAATTACTCATTTTTTTTCTCCTCTAACATAATTAAATTAATTTCAATTTTTTAAAACTAACATTAAACTAACATTAAAAATTAATTAATTTAGTAACATTTTAATACTATTCTGCTTATTTTTCAATTAACTATTTTTAATTAACTAATTAAAAATCTGACTTTAAAATCAAAGTTTTAAAGTCAGATATAAAAATAATGAACTAAACTTTTAAAGACTTAACTTCTCTACCATAATAAGCATCTAAGTAAATTTGCTTAATATCTTCTAATAAAGGAATTCTTGGATTTGCTGGTGTACATTGATCATCAAAAGCATCTTGAGTCATTTTATCTAATGCATCTAAGAAATCTTTTTCAGATACATTTAACTTAAACTTAACAAAATAATCTTTAAAACTTTTTGGAATTTCAACTTGCTTTGAAAGTGTTTGCACTTTAGTAATTAATTTATCAACTAAATCCCCATCACTGTTACCTTCAATATCACAGTAACGAGCGATTGTAGCATATTTTTCTAAAGAATTAGCAGTTTTGAATTGTGAAAAGTAAGTTTGCTTTCCACCATCAATAATAGTTGCTGCATTGTAGCGAATAATATATGGCAATAAGATTGAATTAGCACAACCATGAATCACATCAAATTTACCACCGATTTTATGACTCATTGAATGAACTAATCCTAAAAATGCGTTAGCAAAAGCCATTCCTGCTTGAGTTGATGCATCAGCCATTTTACTTCTAGCTAAAACTGCTGTCTTACCATTATGGTAAGCATCTGGCAAATATTCAAAAATAGTCTTAATTCCTTGCAAACAATATGGATCTGTATAATCTGTAGCTAAGGCTGAAACATATGCTTCAAATAAGTGAGTTAAAGCATCTAAAGCAGGAGCATTAGTTCCACTTTTAGGGACAGTTAAAGTTAATTCAGGATCAACAATTGCCATATTAGGAGTTAAAGCATAATCTGCTAATGGATATTTAATATGAGTCTTATCATCAGTAATAACAGAAAATGGTGATACTTCTGAACCTGTTCCAGAAGTTGTTGGAATACAAACTAATTTAACCTTACCACTCATTTGTGGGAATTTAGCAATTTTTTTTCTAATGTCATTAAATGTCATCGACAATTCTTCAAATTTAACTTCTGGATGCTCATAAAGTAATCAAATAATCTTAGCAGCATCCATAGCACTTCCCCCACCAATTGCAATTACAACATCAGGCTTTGAGTTATTCATTGAATGTAACCCTCTTTTAGTTGTAGCAAAAGTTGGATTTGGTTCAACATCAGAAAAGATATCATATTTAATTGCCAAGTCTTCTAAAACTGAAGTTATTTTTTTTCCATATAATGAATTAACAACTGGATCTGTAACAATAAATGCTTTCTTAGAATTTCATTCTTTTAAATCTTGTAATGCTGTAGCTAAACAACCAAATTTATGATAAATTCTTTCAGGTAATCTCATTCATTGCATATTTTCTCTCCTTAATGCTACTGTTTTAGTATTTAATAAATGCAAAGGACCAATATTTTGTGAAGAAGAATTTCCTCCTCAACTACCACAACCTAAAGTAAATGAAGGTTCTAAATAAAAGTTATACATATCTCCTACTGCTCCTAGCGAAGCAGGCATGTTAACAATCATTCTTCCAGCATTTAAACTTTTACTTCATAAAGCAATTTCGTCTTTTCCTCTAATTTCATCAGTTCACAAACTTGCAGTATGTCCTGGCCCCATTTTTAGTAAGTCTCTAGCAATTAAAATTGCATGATCAAAGTCTTTAGCTTTGTATAAAGCAACATAAGTTGATAATTTTTCATGTGCTAATGGTTCATCATAAGTTGATTTTTCAATCTTACATAAAAGTAATCCAGTATTTTTTGGAATTTTAATCTTTGTAATTTCAGCAATTTTTGCAGGACTTTGACCAACTAATTCAGCACTTAAAACTCCGTATTTTTCTGGTTTAAACATTGCATTACGAATTTTATCTAAATCTTCTTTTTTATCAATCAAATAAGCATTTTTTGCTTCAAATAATTTAACTACTTGATTATAAACCTTTTCTAAAACAATCACTGAATTTTCTGTTGCACAAACAAGTCCATTATCAAAAGTATTTGATTGAATAATAGAAGAAGTTGCTGTATCTAAATCAGCTAAGGTGCTAATAATACTTGGACAATTTCCTGCACCAACTCCTAAAGCAGGTTTAGCTGAACTATAAGCAGATTTAACCATAGCTTCTCCACCAGTAGCTAAAATTAAATCAGAATTTTTCATTAAATCAATTGTATCTTGTAGTTGAGCATCTTCAACTCAGCCAATAATATTTTTAGGTGCTCCTGCAGCAACTGCTGCATCTAAAACAATCTTAGCAACTTTAATAGTACAATCTTTAGCTGCAGGATGAGGGGAAATAATAATTCCATTTCTTGTTTTTAAAGCTAATAAAGTTTTAAAAATTGCTGTTGCTGTAGGATTAGTTGTTGGAATAATTGCAGCAATAACACCAATTGGTTCATAAATTAATTGATAACCTTGAGCTAAGTCTTCTTGATAAACTCCAACTGTTTTAGTATTACGATATTTATTAAAAATATATTCAGCAGCATAATGATTTTTAATAATTTTATCTTCTACAATACCCATTTTAGTTTCACAAACTGCATCAATTGCTAATTCAATTCTAACTTTATTAGCAGCAATGGCAGCTGCTTTAAAAATTCTATCAACTTGTTCTTGACTATAAGTTGCAAAAACTTGCTGTGCTTTAGCAACTGTAATAAGTAAACTTTTAATTTTTTTATTTTCTAGATTCATATATTCTTTTGCAAGAATAGAAATTGGATTAGTATCTCTACTAGATTTTTTTAATTCCATAGTAATATGTACCACCCTTCTATGATTCAAATTATTTTAAATTTTGATAAAGGGCATATATTAATACCCTTTATCAAAATTATACCTTAAATTACTAAAAAAATCTGCTACTAAATTAAAGAAACTAATAGTTTAAAACTATTAGTTTCTTTAATTTTTTAAAAATTTTTGAGCACAAGAAATTAAGGCTGTATCATAAATATCATCAATTGTAGCACCACGAGATAAATCGTTTACTGGTTTTTTTAATCCTAAAATTATTGGTCCAATTGCCTTAAATTTTCCTAACCTTTGAGCAATTTTGTAACCAATATTTCCTGAAGACAAATCAGGAAAAATAAAAATGTTACATGGTCCTTTAATATCTAAAGTAGTAGAAAATTTCTTTCTTCTAACTGCTGCATCAATTGCTGCATCAAATTGAATTTCTCCAATAATATTAACCTTTTGTTCTGATTTTCATTTCATTTGTGATAATGTTTGAACTGCTGTTCTTACCTTATCAACATCAGGCCCTGAACCACTACCATTAGTTGAATATGACAACATTGCAACATTTAAATCAGCAAATCTAATTGGAGCAAATGATTTAAAATTAAAATTGAAAGCAAAATTAATTGTACTAGTAGCAATTGCTACTAGTTGCTGTGCTGTTGGAAAAATATTAATTGAACAATCAGCAAAAAGATAAGTTTCATCTTCTTTATTCATGATAAAAGTACTAGAAACAATTTCCTTTTCAGCTTTAATTATTTGTAACGCTGGCTTTAAAATATCTGCAGTATTGTAATTGATTCCACCAACTAAACAATCTACTTGTTCTTCTTCTAAAAGCATCATTCCATAATAATTTTTACCACTAATTAATTTTTGAGCTTGTTCTAATGTTAGACCTTTTTCTTTTCTAATTTGATATAATTTTTGTGCAAAATAATCTTGCTCAGTAGTTTTGATAATCTGAACTTGATTTTCAATTTCTTCAGGAATATTTTCATCTTCATGAAATAATAAAACTGGTTCAATAATATCTTTGATTTTAATTGTTTGCAAACTCTTATTTCCTTGAGAATAAATAAAAGTATTTTTTATAAGTTTCAAAGCAACAACTTGAACTTTATCATTTTCTCCTTCAGGAAATAAAATTCGAATTGGCTTTACTGGTTTCTTTTTGTAGATGTTACTTAATATATGTTGCTCTAAATCCATTTAGTTCTCCTTACTTACTATCCTTCTTGTTGCTAATAACAGTTGAAACAGCAGTACCTTGAACTGCTTTGATGATATTATTTTCAGCATTAATATCAAAGACAATTATTTTTAAATTAGCTTCCATTGACATTGTTGAGGCAGTTAAATCCATAACTTTCAAATTTTTGCTAGTGATATCTTGATAATTTAATGCTGAAAAACGAACAGCATTTTTATTAGTTACTGGATCTTGATCATAAACTCCATCAACACCATTTTTAGCCATTAAAATCACATCAGCCTTAATTTCTGCAGCTCTTAAAGCTGATGTTGTATCAGTAGTGAAATAAGGATAGCCTGTTCCTCCAGCTAAAATCACAACATAACCTTTTTCTAATCTGCTAATTGCTTTTTTATAATAATAAGGTTCTGCTACTTTATTAATTTCTAATGCTGATTGAACAATCACATTTAAGCCTAACTCTTTAAATTTTGATTCAAGCACCAAAGCATTCATAATTGTTGCTAACATTCCCATATAATCAGCATTAGTACGATCTAAGCCAACCTTTTGACCCTGCTTTGCTCCTCTTCAAATATTGCCACCACCAACAACTAAAGCAACTTGAATTTTATTGCTAATTAAAGTTTTGATTTGCTGACAAATTTTATCAATTTTTTCATTGTTATATAAATCTTCTTTTGCACCTAAAGCTTCACCACTAATTTTTAATAAAATTCTTTTATATTTATTTTCTACCATTCTCTATCTCCATTTTTTATTTATTTTATGATTATAAAAAACCACATGAAATCTGTGGTTTTTTATGTTATGAATTTTTCTTAAAGTTCTCTATCTTTTACAGTCTCTTTAGAAAATCTAGTAATTGCAGTTGTTCCTGCTTCTTTTGTCACCATGTTTAAAGAATCAAAAGATAAAGATCTTCCTTTTTGATTAGTAGACACAATACCAGCCAATGCTCTTCTTGCAAAACCTTTAGAACCGGGAGTAAAAATTGTAACTCTTTTCTTAAGATTTTTATGACCTTGCTCATAAACAATTTTGATACTAAATCTTCTCTCTACTAAAGCAATAACTCTATTAATGTTAACTCTTTGACCAAAAAATTGTAAACGATTTTCATTTTGATCAATAGCAATGCCAAAATCATAAGCAAAAATATATGCAAAAATTAAAAATACTATCAAGAAAATAAATTCTAATATCAAAATTGAAAGAAATAATGGATCTGATTTAATAAATTCATCGTCATATGTTCAAATTTCTAGACCAATTGGTACTAAAGCTAAACCAAAACCAATAATTGCAATTGATAGTGTTGTTGCAAACAAAGGACGATTTAAAAATTTATTATTCATATACTTTTTTACCCTAAAATAAGTAATTGCACCCCAAAGAAAAACCATAATTAATAACAACAACATTGCTAAAATAATGTAATAAATAAGTTTAAATTGTGCCATTTTTTCACCTCACAAAGTATTTTTTAAGTTAATTTAAAAATTAATCTAAAAATTAATCTAAACTAACTGCCTACTTCATACCTAATCATACTTTTAATTTTAGCACTATTTTTATCTAAATACTGTTTAATTGTGATTATTGGCTCTTTAATATAAGATTGATTGCTAATTGTTAGTTCTGCTAGAGCCTTATTAACCTTACCTTGAATCATCTTATTAATGATTTCTTGGGGTTTATCAAGATTCTTAACTTGTTCTTTTGCTACTGCTAATTCTTTTGTTTTAACTTCTTCATCAATCTCATCAACACTAATAAATTTTGGTTTCATTGCTACTAATTGCATAGCAATATTCTTAGCAACTTCTTGATCTTTTGTCCCTTGTAGAACTACAACCCCAGCACTAACTCCTCCTGTGTGAATATAAGAACCAAAAATTTCATTATCAGTTTTTTCTATTATTTTAAATCGTTTTAAAACAATATTTTCTCCTAATTTTGTAATAGCACTTGTTAGCAAGTCTTTAATTGTTTCATTTTTTGAAATTGTTAAAGCTAAAGCTTGGTCAACTGTAGTAACTGATTTAAACTTTAAAAGTGTTACAGCAACTTGATTCAAAACATTATTAAATTCTAAATTGTTAGCAACAAAATCAGTTTGACAATTTAATTCAAGAATTACTGCATAATTCTTATCAGTTAAAACCTTAACAACTCCTTCAGTTGCTATATTACTACCTTTTGCCATTGCTTTTGACAAACCTTTAACTTTTAAAATTTCTAAAGCTTTATCTAAATCATTGTTAGCTTCAATTAAAGCAGTACGACAATCATTAAAACCAACACCAGTAGTATCTCTTAATTCTTTCAATAATTTAATATCAATTTTAATATTAGACATATAATATTCTCCTTAATAATTATTTTTCTTCTTGTGGATTTGATTTAGAGTTATTAGCATCAGAATTTTCTTTTACTATTAGCTTCTCTTTTTCAAGATTACTTTTTTCTTTTATTGGTTCTAAATTTGCTAGAGTACCATGAGGTTTTCTACCATCTAAAATTGCTTGAGCAATAATATTAGTAATTAAAGTAATTGATTTTGTAGCATCATCATTTCCAGGAATAATATAGTTAATGTTATCAGGATCACTATTACTATCACAAATTGCAATCACAGGAATACCTAACTTAACAGCTTCTTGAACAGCAATTTTATTTGTAATAATATCACTAACAAAAATAGCATCTGGTAATTTATACATATTTCTAATGCCACCAAGATTTTTATTCAAACGTTCTTTTTCTTTTTCAATCAACATTTGTTCTTTTTTTGTTAATAATTTTAATTCGCCACTTTTTTCTTTGTTTTCAATATCAATTAATTTTTTAATACTAGCTTTAATTGTTTTAAAATTAGTTAAATTTCCACCTAATCATCTTTCTGTTACATAAGGTGAATTTGTTTTTAATGCTCCATCTTGAATTGCTTGTTTTGCTTGTTTCTTAGTACCAACAAATAGAACTTTCCCACCATTAGCACTAACTTCTTTAACATAAGTATAGGCTTCATCTAACTTACGCATTGTTTTTTGTAAATCAATAATATGAATACCATTTCTTTGATTATAAATATATTTACGCATTTTTGGATTTCATCTTTTAGTTTGATGACCAAACTGAACTCCAGCTTCTAAAAGCTTTTCTCTTGTTATAATAGACATAATTTCTCCCTTTATAAATTTGTTTTTCTTCCATTAATTTCTAACACTAACCACTTTTTATTATTCTCAAAAGCACAAGGTAGTGAATTCATTGATGTGATGCTTAATAATTTTTTTTACATTAAGCAAATAAATTGTAGCACATTTTTTGTTAATATTACTAGATTTTTCTTAATATTTAAACTAAAAAAACAAATTAAACATCAATAACTGTATTCTTGTTAAACCTAGTAATTTCTTAAAATTTATTCTTATTATTTCTATATTATCCTTAAAATTAATTTAATCTTTCCAATTAAAAACAATACCTTTTGGTCTCATAAAAGAGATTAAAGAATCACGAATACCTTGTACTCCTAAACCTGAATCTTTGATACCAATAAATGGAAAATGGTCTGGTCCTCTTTGAGTTTGATCATTAATGTTTACTGTTCCTGTTTCTAAACGTTTAGCAATGTTAAAAGCAGAATTGATATTAGTTGTAAAAATTGCTGCTTGCAAACCATAATTTGAATCATTAGCTATTTTAATTGCCTCATCAATATTTTTAAAACTGATAACAGGCAATACTGGACCAAAAGGTTCTTTTCATGCTAAATCCATGTCTAAGTTAACATCATCAATTAATGTTGGATACATTAAATTACCTTCTACTTTATTACCAATTAAAATCTTAGCTTTCTTTTTTAAAGAATCATTAATTAATTCTTGAATATATTGAACTGTCTTACTATCAATAATAGGAGTGATTTCACAATTATCTTCTGGTTTACCAACAGTTAAGTTAGTAATTTTGCTAACTAAAATTTTTACTAAATCATCTTTAACTGCCCTATCAACCAAAACTCTTTTAATTGCTGTACAACGCTGTCCAGAATAACTAAAAGCTCCTTTAATAATTTTGCTAGCAGCATCTTCTAAATCAGCATCTTTTAAAACAATTGCTGGATCTTTTCCACCTAATTCTAAAATTAAATCAACTGTTAATGACTTACTAGCAATTTGCTTTCCTACTTCAGCAGAACCAGTAAATGAAATAACATTAAGCAAAGGATTTTCAACTAAAATATCACCAATGTTTCTTCCTCTACCACTAACAGCATTAAAAACTCCAGCTGGCATTCCAACATTTTTTGCTAACTGGGCTAAATAAAGACCTACTAATGAACCTTGAGAAGCAGGCTTAAAAACAACACTATTGCCAGCAACTAAAGCAGGAATAATCTTAGCAAGTGCTAAATTAACTGGGTAATTAAACGGTGATATTGCTAGAACAATACCTTTTGGAACATACTCAAAAACTGCTAATTTATTTTTAATATTTCAACTATCACCATTATAAGCTTGCAAATGAATTCTCTTAATTTCTTCAAAAGTGTAGTCAATATAAATAATTGATCTTTCAATTTCAATAACTGCTGCTTTTTTCCCTTTAGCAATTTCTAGCACCATTAAATCAGCAAGTTTTTCTTTATGTTGAACAATTAATTTTTTTCATTTATTTAAAATTGCTATTCTGTCTAATAATGAAAATTTGGCTCATGATTTTTGTGCTTCAAAAGCAATCTGATAGCATTTATTAATTTCATCTTTTGATAAAGCAGGCACTTGTCCAATAACTTGATTTGTTGTTGGACTAATGATATCAACTCATTTATCATTTTGATAACTTTGACCATTAATTAAAGCTGACATTTGTTCAATTTGATTCATACTTTCACTCCCTTAATCACAATCTTTATTATACTAATTTTTCAAAGCTATTAAACTATCTTAGAAACAAAGCAACTATTTTTCAAATAAAATCTTCAAAAATGATCTTTATCTTCTTCTGCATAATCAATATTAATTCTTTTTGTTGCAATAATATTACTAGCTTCAACACAAAAATCATCGCTTACTAGTGTTAATAAGTTATTATTTAAAAGATGTAAATTATTTAAACTTTGATTAATATTTAAAGCTAAACTTACTTTTGAAGGTCCATTAGTTCAATATTTTAATGATTTATTATGATTATTTGTAGCAATATATTTCTTTGCAACATCTTGACCTTCAATAATTTCAACAGCACGAATTAAAACTGCTTGAGGATCATTTTCTGTACTAGCAATGATATTGAAACAATAATACATACCATAAATTAAATAAATATAAGTAGTACCACCAATTTGATACATTGGTAGAGTTCTTTTTGTTTTTTTAAAGTCATAACTATGAGATGCTTTATCAATTGCTCCCATATATGCTTCTGTTTCAACAATTCTTGCTTTAATCGTTTGACCATTAATATTTCTAACTAAAATTTTTCCTAGTAATTTTTTTGCTAAAGTAACAGCATCACTAAGAAAAAAATCTTGATTAATTTTTTCTATCATTTTAAAATACTAATCTTTCTTTTTTTCTCCTTATCTTTTCTTTTTTCTCTTTAAAACTCAAATTGGGATAACAATTGCAAAAAAGATGATTGCTAAAAAACAAATTGTCAAAATCATACAAATACGATTAATTTTTTTCTTATAAATCTCTAAATCAGTGGGATTAACAACCTCATAGCCATAATAACTAATAATGTTAGTCTTACGTTTCTTAAAGAAAACAAAATTCATCATATGAATAAAAAAAAGAACAACTAAAATAACTGATAAAGTAACTGCTTCAGCAGCTAAATTAGGCACTGTAACTGTTCAGGACTGAAATAAAAAAGTTAACTTTTGACCTGAAATTAAATACATAATTAAAGTTATTAAACCTAAAATAATATAACAAAAAATAAATAGTCAATTAAAAATAATTAAACGACCATGAATTTTACGATAATTTCTAATTATAAAATTAGGTGGCATTAAAGAACCTTTTAAAGTTTTTTCAATATATAAATCAATTTCTCTTTTTAAAGAGAAATAATCAACTAAATTAACTGCTAAAATCATCAATGAAAAAATTAATAAAGGAATAGTTAGTAATGGATGGGGGATATATTTTAAATCTGTTTTATTAAAATAAAAACCAATAAATGTTGAACTAATAACAATTACAACTAAACTAAGAAGACTCATCATTAGTTGTTTTAATTTTTCAATTCTAATTTCAAAACTAAGTGCTTTAGGAATTTTAAAATTATTTTTAAAACTTACTAAAGCCATAGTATCCATTCTATTTTCTTGTGTTAAATTTTGTTCATGAGCAAAATAATTATTTTCAGAATTTTGATAATTTTGCTTTAAATTTTCATTTAAAGGAATAACAAAAGAAGAAGTAACTTGAACATTCTTAACATTATGAACCTTTTGAAGATCAACTTTACTATTAGAATTAGCGCTATTAGAATTAGAAGCAGAATTATTTTTCTCATTATTATTGCTAATTGGAGGAACAATATTATGAAAATAATCACTATGATTTTGTTTTTCATGACTATTAGTTTTTTTATTAAAAACTTTTGAAACAAGTTTTGTTTTTCACTTAGCCATCATTTCACACCCTAATTTTTAATCAAAAAACTTTTTTGATTTCTTCATTTGCTTATTAAGATAAAATTTCTTTTGAATTTGAGTAATCTCAGCTTCAATTTCTAAAATTGTATCTTCTAATTTGTATCCTTTTTGTTCAAAACTTAAATATCCTTTAATTGCCATTTTTTTGCGCAAATACATGAATAGTAAAATTACAAGTAACATAAAAAAAACTAGTAAAGCAATCCCAATTGAAATTAATAAAAATAAGAAAATTGAAATTTTAATTCCTAAAAAATTAATTGTATTTGATGAATCATTATTGTTAATAAACATTGGGTGCACCTTTTAAATATCTAAATCTTCTTAGTAATTAATTATATCAAAATATAGCATTCAAACTAACTTTTGCACTTAGTCTATATTCTCTACTAATTGCTTTTAATTAAACCTACTTTAAAAGACATTAGTGCTAGTATTCTTTTTCAAAAGTTCAACCAGTATTTCTAAAATATCTAACAAAAACTAACTGACATAAAATAGCCAAAATTAAAGCAAAAGAAAAAATTGAAATTAAAACTGTATAATCTAACATACGACGATGCTTTAAAAATAAACTATCATCATCTCTTTGTATTTCTAAACAAAAGCGAATTAAATTTCATCCAAAGAAATATAACCACATTTGAACTCCTGAACGCAAAACAATATAACCTTTAGGATTATTCAAATAATACAATTTATTACTTCTTTCAAAATAAACTTTAGTAATTAAATTATTACGAACAAAAAAATGTTCTTTAAGTGCTTTTGATTTTTTATTCTTATATTCTTGATTAATTTTGCTAATAGCAAAGTTATCAGCTTGATAATCATAAAACGCTTCATTTCAATATTTTCTTTTTAATAAATGATTTCTATGAATTAAAACAAAATAATCTCTAACTGGCCGATTTTTTTCTTGCTTTTGCTCTTTAAGATCATTAATTGTTAAAAGTTGATATTTATTGACTTCTACTTTTCATGGCTTCTTACTAAATCAACGAAACATATTTGGTAGTAAAAAAGTTAACATTACTCAAAATCCTAAATTAGCCATAGACTCATATAAAAATATTGGAGCACGAAAAACATAAAAACCATCAATTGTCATTTCAGGAGTACCATAACTTAATTGAAAACAATTATCTCTAATAAATGCTGGCAATCAAGATAATGCTGCAATATTATTAGCATCTAAAGTCTTACTATAACCAATAATTGCTCCTAAAAGTTCATGATTAAAAAAATTACCTCATCTACCAATGACTTGCCCTAATAGAATGTTAGGAATAATACAGTCACCATAAACTCATAAAGATACTTTAGTCTTTCTTTTATAAAAAGTAAAAAAGATTAAACCAATTATAGCACCAAATAAAACACCACCATGAATTGACATTCCAGGTTCTCAAAAAGCAAATTTTTTTCAAAATTCAATTGAATTTTCTGGATCATCCTTACCAAAAAAACTACCGCCAAATAAAGAAGCAGGAATAATCAAAATTATAGCTAAAATGAATCCGTCTGTTGGTATTTTATGTTTATATAATTTGTACCATGAAAAAAGAATTGATACTAGCATTCCAAAGAACATAGTAAAAGCATAAACATGAAATCAACCATAATCAGAAGTAATCCCTCAAGGGCCAACAAAATTATTAATCATATATTTTACCTCTAAGCAAAAAAATAATACTTTTATTTTAATATATTTAAATATAACATAATTCAAATACATATTACATAAATCATTTTAAAAATAAAAAACTAATAATTTTAAAAAAAATGATTATAATAAAGTTAACTTAAAATTTATTTTGATAAAAGGATATACTAAAGGTATAAAATTTATGGCTATTTTAGTTGCACATCGTGGTTTTCGTTCCTTGAAAGCAGAAAATCTCATGATTAATTTTGTTGAAGCTTTAAAAACATGTAGCGCTATTGAATTTGATATTAGAATGACAAAAGATAAAAAAATTATTATCTTCCATGATCACAACTTTAAAAGAATTGGACAAACAAATAAAACTGTTAAAAGTTTAACCTATCAAGAAATCAAACAAATTAATTTCTTTAAAAAGAATCCTGAATTTCTACCACCATTATTTATTGAAGATTTTGCTAATAAATTAGCAAGACAATATCAAATGATTAATGTTGAAATCAAACCAAATTATTACACAAAAAAAGAATTTTTTATTCTTGAAAAAGCACTAAAAGAACTAAAAAAGAAAACACAAGCAGAAATAATTGTATCTTCTTTTAGTTTAAAAACATTAAAATTTATTGCCAATTTAAATAGTAAACTTTTTAAAAAAGGTTATCTAATTAAAAATCTAAAAAAAATTGACAATAATTTAATTAAAAAATTTGACTATCTTCATCCATATTTAGGAACTATTAAGCAAAAAAGAAATATTCAAGTAATAAATAAAATTAATCTACCAATGAACATATGAACTTTTAAAAACAATACTGATGTCAAAACTATCAATACTTTATATCATAAAAAACTAATTTACTCTTACATCAGTGATATTCCAAATTTAGAAATTACTCAATAAATCCAATCTCTAAATCAATCAAAAAAAATAAAAGAAGGATAGTGTAATTCATACTATCCTTCTTTATATAATTTATTCATCAATATTCAATACAGCCATGAAAGCTTCTTGTGGTAAATCAACACTACCAATTGCTTTCATTTTTTTCTTACCTTCTTTTTGTTTCTCTAATAATTTTCTTTTTCTAGTAATATCTCCACCATAACACTTTGCAATAACATCTTTTCTTACTGCCTTAACAGTTTCTCTTGCTAGTACTTTATTATTAATAGCAGCTTGAATTGCTACTTCAAAATTTTGACGAGGAATAATTTCTTTTAATTTCTCACATAAAATTCTACCTCTATTATAAGCAAAGTCACTATGAACAATAATAGATAAAGCATCAACCATATTTCCAGCAATTAAAATATCCATCTTTACTAATTTACTTACTTTATAACCAATTAACTCATAATCTAATGAAGCATATCCTTTAGATACTGACTTTAATTTATCAAAAAAATCAAGAACAATTTCATTTAATGGCATGTTATATATTAGATTTCTTCTTAAATGATCTAAATACTTTAAATCTTGATAGATTCCTCTTTTAACCTGACATAGTTGCATAATTACTCCAACATATTGATCAGGACAAATAATAGTTACTTGAACATAAGGTTCTTCAATTGTTTTAATTTTTTGTACTACTGGCCACTTAGCAGGATTATCAATATATAAAATTTCACCATTATGCAAGTTGACATGATAAATTACTGAAGGTGCTGTTGAAATTAAACTTAAATTATATTCACGTTCTAATCGTTCTTTGATAACATCCATATGTAATAAACCTAAAAAACCAATTCGAAAACCAAATCCTAAAGCTTGAGAAGTTTCAGGTTCAAAAACTAATGAAGCATCAGATAATTTAATTTTTAAAAGTGCTTCTTTTAAATCATTATATTTATTAGTATCAATTGGATAAAAGCCACAAAAAACCATTGGCTTTAAAGACTTATATCCTGGCAAAGCTTTAAGAGCAGGTTTAATAACATGAGTGATAGTATCACCAACATGAACATCACTAATAATTTTAATTGAAGCTGCTAGTCAGCCAACTTCTCCAGCAACAAGAATATCTTTCTTTATTTCTTTTGGTGTTCTAACACCTAATTCTGTTACTTCATAAATACTATTGGTTGACATTGTTTTAATTTTATCGCCAACTTTAATAGTTCCTGTCTTAACACGAACAAAAATAACTGCACCACGAAACTTATCATAATAAGAATCAAAAATTAATGCTTTTAAAGGTTCTCTATCATCAGCATCAATAGGATAAGGAATATCCTTAATCACTGCTTCAAGCACATCAGTAATGTTAAGACCATTTTTAGCTGAAATTAAAGGAACATTATCATTTTCTAGACCAAGAACTGATTTAATTTCTTCTAACACTCTTTTAGGATCAGCATTTGGTAAATCAATTTTATTAATCACTGGAACAATTTGACAATTGCTATCTAAAGCTAAATAAGCATTTGCTAGCGTTTGCGCTTCAATTCCTTGAGAAGCATCAACAACTAAAATAACTCCCTCACAAGCAGCTAAACTTCTTGAAACTTCATAAGTAAAATCAACATGGCCTGGAGTGTCAATTAAATGTAGTAAATATTCATGACCATCTAATCCCTGATAGTGCAACTGAACACTATTTAATTTAATTGTGATACCACGCTCACGCTCTAACTCCATTGAATCTAATAATTGTTCTTTCATTTCTCTAACACTAACTGCTTTTGTTAACTCTAAGATTCTGTCTGCTAATGTTGATTTACCATGATCAATATGAGCGATAATAGAAAAATTGCGAATATACTTTTTATCGATTGCCATTTTCTTCTCCACCATAACTAACTTCTACTTGTTTTTCTTTACTTTGATTTGATTTTTTTAAATAATCAAATTGACAATCATCTCAAAAATGATTATTAGTTTTATTTTGTTTTTTATATAGATAGTAATAAAGAATAATTGCAACAATATAAGCAAAACTACCTTGAATTGCATCAACAATTAATTCATTAATTACAATTGCCTTATCATTATAAATAATTAAATAACATAATGGATATCCTATCATAAAAATAATTACGGCTATAAAAAAACTATAAAATGAACTTCATCATTTACTATTAGTTAGTAATTTAATACTAAAAAACATTAAAACTCTAATCAAAATTGTTACTGGAACAGTAATAGCCTGAACACCACTAACTAAATCAAAAAGTCCTCCAGCAATTGGCCCAGCAAACAACATCATTGGTCCTTTAAAAAATGCACAAAAAGGAATAAATAAAGCATCAAATAATTGTAATGTTGTTGTTCCACCAAAAAGACTAGTGATTGTTCAAGAAAAAAATAATGATGAAAGATAACCAACAACAAATAGTAATCCAGTAATCAGCCCTGTTGCTGATAGATATTTAACTGATTTAAATCGATACATTTTTCACCTCTTGGCAATAAATTATTAAACTAATTAAAAATCATACCAACTTTCAAAGGATAAAGCAAAGAACCAAAATAACTACTAGCACTAATAACTTTCTTACTTTCTGGCTGAATTTCTTTAATAATGATATCATAATCGCTAGTAGCAACAAAAATTCCTAATTTATTAATTAAGGTAATTGTTCCTGGCTTAACCTGTGACTTACAATCACTAATGGTAACTTTATGAATTTTGTAAATAAAATTATTAATTCTACTATAAGCAATTGGATGATTATATAAACCTCGTACTTGACAAGAAACTAACTCAGCTGTTTTAACTCAATTAATTAATTCATCTTTTCTTGTAATATTCAGACCAAAAGTTACTTCAACTTCATTTTGTTTTTTTGCTGGGATTTTCTTTAAAATAATTTTGATTAAACTTTTTTCTAGCATTGTTTTTGCTAAACTAATTAATTTTTTTTCTAAAGAATCATAAGTTTCATCACTAGTTATTCTAACTGCTTCTTGAACAAAAATATCACCAGCATCCATTTTAGAACTCATTTTCATTAAAGTAATGCCAGTTTCAGAAAAATTATTGATAATTGCTCATTGAATTGGTGCTCCTCCACGTAATTTTGGTAGTAAAGAAGCATGAATATTTAATGGTAAATTTTTTGCTAATTCTAAAATCTTACTTGCTAAAAATTGGCCATAAGCACAAGTAATGATGACATCAATATTTAATGTCCTTAAATTATCATATTCACTAACAATTTTTTCAGGTTGAAAAAGTCTTATTTTTTTTGCTAAAGCTAACTGCTTTACTGGTGAAAAAACTATTTCTTGCTTTCTGCCAACTTTTCTATCTGGTTGACAAACAACACCAACAATATTTAATTTTTCCATACTTAATAAAGTAGTTAGAATTTCTTGTGCAAATTGATTTGTTCCCATAAATAAAACATTAACTTTTTTTAACATGATACTCCTAAAGACGTTCTATTTTGAATTTCAGTTGTTTTTTCAATATTTTCAATTAACTTTTTAATATGTCAAAATAATACTACCATACCTAAAGTGTCTCTTTGACAATAATCTAACATGTTTTGATAAAAATTTTCTTGTCAATTCTTAAGGGAAATATTATTTTCTACTCTTCTACGAAATACTTCTGAAGCCATGTCACCTCTTTTAATTGCTAAATCTTGATAAGAAAAACTACTATCAAAAGCTGGTAATGTTTTTTTAATTGATAAAGAACCAGAAAACTTAGATTTATAAATTTTAAAATTCTTAAAGAAATCTTGTAAATCAATTGTTCTATTAAAGATTTTATTTAAATCACTAAAATATTCCTTACAATTAAACATCAAACTCTTCAACACTGCTTTTTCAAAACTTTGATTATAAGCAACATAAGTACCTAAACCATGAATAGCAAGACAATCATGAACCAAATTTTTTACTAATTCTTTTCTCGGGTCACAAGTACCATCTGCTAAAAATTGATAGTGCTTAATATCATGATTAGTATGAAAGTCAAAATTAGAACTTAATAACACATGAACTGAATATTGAAAAGGAACTTGCTGATAGGACTTAGTATTAACAAATTTAGGAATCGCTGATTTCATTGTTTCAAAATCATACATATAAACTGGATATTGATACTTTGCTAATTCACTTTTTAATATTTGAAAATATTCTAAATTAATTATTTGTTCACCATTATTTGCTATTTGATATTGTCGATAATGTAATTTGTTGTCAACAACAAAAGATAAAAGTCTTTCATCTTTTAATGAAAGTAAATCATGTTCATAATATCAAACAGCTTTTTTCTTTTTCCTTAAACAATATAATTCAAAAATAGTGTTAAAAGTTTCAAAGTAACTAAAAATATGAAAACACAACTGTTTTTGCTTTTCATCACAATACTTACTTATTAAAAACTGATAAACTTCTTGATAGTCATTAATTGCTAAAATATCGTTAATTTTTTGATATTCTTTACCTAGATGATGACTACTTAATTCTTCTTGAATTGAATCATATAAAGCAAACGTTTTTTTTGCTTTATTAGATTTTTGTCAGGTTGAACCATTAGCAATAAATAATTCCTTTAAATCAATTTTTTCTTGTCTTATATATTGATTATTTAAATACATAATGTAAATATTAGCAATTTCTAAACCACACTTAGTTAAGATATCATATTGATACAATAAATCTCACATATGCTCTTCTTTAACTCAAGTAACTGCTTTTACTTCAATTAAATCTCAAGCTTTATCATTACGTTTTAAAATATCACATTTAGTAACACAATTATTGAATTCAAATCTCGGTTCAAAAAAAACTTGATACTTTTTATTATTTAATACTTCTTTTTGCTTGTTAGCAATAATATTGTTAGTTTCAAAATTAAAACAGGAATAATCTTGCATAAAATACTCTTGAGCATATTTCCCTGTTTCTAAACCATCAGCAATTGTCTCACCAATATAAAAATCATCATCAGTTTCTTCTTGAAAAACTTGATCTGTAAAATCTAAATAACTTAAATCACTAATTGTTTGAATTGGTTCTAATTCACCAATTTGATTAATCTTACTACTTGTTTTGGTATTTGTTAATTCAATAAAGTTAACAATTTTCTTATCAGCAATTAATTTTTTAGCTAAATGATAGTGCTTTTCATTTAGAAATCACGCTAATTTCTGACAAGCACGAAAATGTTTGTAGTCCTCTTTATAAATTTTCATCAAACACCCCTAATATTTAAATGCTAATCTTTTAAACCAATAAATTTTTCAGAAAGTGGAACCTTGGGCTTTTCATAATTCTTAACTTTGTTTTTTCTTTCTTTAGCTAAATTTTTTTCTTCTTGAATACTTGCTTTTAAAGCTGCTTTTTCTTCAGCAATTAATTTCTTAACTTCAGGACTCTTTCTCTTTATCTTCTTAGCCTTACGGTTTTTTTCTAAATTAATGCGCTTTAAAGTTTCATCTAAGTCTAACTCACCATTAACTTTTCAAATTGTTTCAAATTCTTTTTTTGAAATTTGCTTAGCAAATCCTTCAATTTCAAAAGCTTTTGTTGCATATAAATCATTTTTCTTTGAATCATAAAGTTTTACAATCACATCAAAAACATCGCGATAACGATAATCTTTACTATTACGAGCAACTACTTGATCAAATTCAACTGTTTTATGACGTAAATTTAATTCATCACGCATATAATTTTTTAATGCTCCTTTTACTTCTTTTTGGCGTTTTTGTTTTTCTTCTCTTTTACGTTTTCTTGATCCAACTGAAGAAACAATAAAGATTACCAAAACAACAGCCATTAAAAGTAACATTCATCATGAACTTTTAAAATTCATTTTACTCACCTTTTATAAATTATTTTCTAAAACTTCTAATAATTTTTCTGGTTTTATTGGTGATAAAGTTAAAACAAGATTATCACTTTTTTTAATAACAAAATAAAGATTTTTCTCATTAATTTTAACATATTTCCAAGTCTTAGTTTCAATAATATCATGACTTAAAGCAATTAATTCCAAACAATGATTAATTACTTCTAAATCACTTAAATAATTGAGTTGTAAGCGACTTTTAATTCTTGTTAAGGCATGATGAGAAAACTGATATTTTCTATTGTAATAATAACTCATAAACATTCCACCAAAAATTAGCATCATTTCTAACTAACTCACTAATTATACTGAAAAGCAAAGAAAAAAACAAATTGATGATAGAAGATGATTGTGTTTATTATTTTACGGATTAAGAGAATTAATTAAATAAGAAAATATTTTTACTTAATTATTGACGTCTTTTCAATTCTTTTACATTATAGCATCAATAAAAACTAAAATCATAAAAATACTTAAGAATTTAAATAATAAAAAAACTATTACTTTCGTAATTTAAAAATATGATATTTAACATGATTTTAATTACTATTAATGATTAAATCTTGAAAGAATATTTTTAGTTTCAGCAAGAACAATACTACCAGTTGGTGCATATACTTGTTTCTTTTTAAAGGTTCAAAAACTTTTTCAATAGAACTGTTGTTCTCTTTCTTTTTCTTCCTGGTATTCACCCTTTAAATAACTAAGAATATCTAATTGATTTATTTCTGCCGTTCGTAATAGCAGCATATTTTTAAAAGTTTGATAATTAAAAGCTTTAGTTCCATAACCTAATAATCATTTAATAATATGGGATATATCACCTTCAGCACTAACGCCAATATTATGATCTAAATTTTGATTAATAATTCCTGCAGCATTATTTTTAAAATAAGTCATTACTTCTTTTAACTTTTTTGCTTTTTCAGTTTTAATAATTGCTTG
>JBOFXA010000009.1:0-10532 GCA_051653845.1 Spiroplasma sp.
AAATTGTTGGTGCACTAACTTTAAATTGTTTTTCTAATTTAATATGGATTCGTGGATAACCATAGAAACCTTGTTCTAAAGTAAAAAGATTAATAATTGTTTTAGCTAGTTTTTCATTATAAACTCTTTTGTAAGTAGGTTTACCACGAATACATCATTGATAATAAGAACGATGAGTAATTTTTAAAACTTTGCAAATAAGTGAAATCAAAAATTACTCTTGAAAAAGTTCAATAAAATGATATTTTTCATAAATTATTTCTTTTATTGATTTTTCTTCATCCACTCATCAAACTTTTTTAGAATTTCATTTTCCAATTCTTTTTCTTTTAGTTGTTTTCTTAATTTAGCAATCTCTTGATTTTTGGGATCAAGATTATTTGCTTTAAATTTTTGACCATTAGTTTTGCCAGTTTGACTAACTAAAGCAGATTCTCTGCCTTGATGATATTTTAATCATGATTTTAGACTGGGAAATACAATAGTTTTGTGTTAATTTACCTGCTTTGATTTCCTCAATAACTTGAATTTTTTGAGTGACTGTTAGCATATTTGATTTATTACCTTTAACATTCATAAATAAAATTCTCCTTGCATACATAATAATCTAACAAAACCATTTTTAACAAAAAGGTTTTTTATTAACTTTGTATACTTAGAGAATTATATTCAGACTATATTCACTAAGTTTAGTTACTAGATTTTTTTATTAACTATTGAATTATTTTTTAAATAGAGACATAATTTAAGTATATAAAATATAGAGCTGCAAATACAAAAGACTAATAATAAGGATAAAGAAATTATGACTAAACTAATTAAAAAACTAGGATTACTAATAATAGTAGGAACAACATCATTAACAGCTGTAGCTTGAAATAATTATGAAAAAACACAAAAAATCAAATTATCAACTGATAATTTCAAAACCGTAATTGAAGCCAGAAATTTTCACTTTGATTTAAAAATTGGAACAGCAAAAAAAGATCTGAAATGAATAATAGCTAAACAATTTAAAGAACAATTAAAAGATAAAAACATAATAACACCACCAGAATTTTATATAGGATGGACTGACATGGTTAGTGATGAACAACTAGCTAACGGTATTAAACTATGAACAAGCAACAGTTTAAACCATAAAGATGAAAAAAGTATTATAAGATGAAGATGATTTGATAACAAAGCAAAAGAAAATAAATTATCAGAAGCTAACGCTAAATACACAATAACAGTTAAATAAAATAAAGCCCTTTTGAACATCTAGAATAAAGTAGACTCGCAAAAAAACTCTTTTGCGATAAAATACTTTACAAGAGGTGTTCATTTTTTATGTCAAAATATTATTCAAAGACAGAAAAACTTCAAATGTTAGAAAAAGTAAAAGTTTTAGGTTGTAATACTGCTGCTAAGATTTTAAATATTAATAAATCTACTGTTACTAGATGAAGAAAAGAATTAAGATCTTTGGGAGAAAATTCTCTTGAACATGGATATGGAATGCAAGCAAAGGGAATTAAAAGAAAAGATAGACCAAAATCTTTAAATTTTCGTGAATGGTATGAATAAATTTAATAAATGAAATAATGTATTAGTTAAAATTATTAAAAATACTTTTTATAAATTTAAAGAAATTTATGGTTATCAAATAAGTTCTAATTTAAATTTAGAATTTGTTACTAAAAATATTAATTCAAGCTTAAATTAAAGCTGGCCAACCTAAAACTTGCATCTTACAATCTGATCAAGGATTTCATTGTACTAATAAATCATATAAATTATTATGTGAAAAATTAGCAATTCCAATTTCAATGTCTAGACGCAAGAATTCTCCTGATAGATAAAAGACAAAAGTTATCAATGATTCAAAGAAAATTTATCAAAATATATTGAATTTATAATAAGTATAGACCGCAAATAAAATTAAAAGGAATGAGTCTAGTAGAATATCAACTAAATCATTCCTTTATTTAAATAAGACTTTTTTATTTGTTTACTTTTCTTGATAAGTTCAAAAAGGGGCTTTATTTTAATTTTTATTATTACTATTTGCAACATTTTTATATTTGAATTAACAACCCAAAAAGAAAAGATTTTGCCATTTTTTTCTCCTTAAAGCTTATTTTTAATTATTATATTTAAATTTTATTTTTTAATTAAATGAATACTGTTAAGATAGGATAGTAATAATTTATTTGTTAGTTTAATAATTAATTGGGTTAGAAAAAGGGAGTGTAAAAATGAAAAAAAGTTCTTTATTTTTATCAACTTTAATTGTTTTTCTGTTAGGAATATCATTTAACTTTCAGAAAAGTGAACAATTAAAATTTAATAATATTCAATATGTGACAAAAAATATTACTATTAGTAATATTGATGATGTTAATAAAGGTGTTAGTGATAGTACAAACAAGAGAAATGATAAAAATGATTTTTTAAATATAAAGGGCCAAAATTTTGCTACTACTTATAGAATATTTCTTGATTCTACAGGTGATAAATCGTTGCCGTCTATTGAAAAAAATAATGACTATTTAATTGGCAAAGGTAATAAAAATGATTGATATAATCATTTAATAATAGGTTTATCATTAGATATTAGTAAGTATGCTAGTAATAAGAATGAATTTTTAAATAAATATAAATCTTTTACTGTTAGTTACTTACATGCATCTAATTTTTGAAATTCATGAAAGAAATGAACAAATAAAGCTCAGAAAGGAGTACCATTAGAAGTTGGTATTCAAACTTTTAATTTATCTGCAAAAGATCAAATAATTACGATTTTTAATAAAAGTGATGATTCTCATAGTAATAATGAAAGAACAAGATTAATTATGAAACAAACTTGAAACCAAAATATTTTAAATATTAATTGAGAATTAGGTGCTTGATACAATTGAGTATGAGCAAGTCCTGTTCATCATGCAGCTCTTGGACAGTTCACAAATGATAATTATATTTTTTCATCAATTCCTAAAGCAAGTAATCCTGATAGTCAAATAAAATCACAAATTCTTTTGAATAATTCAAGATTTTCTTTAATTACTTCATCAGAAGTTGAGGGTTTAAATGAAATTGATGATAAATTAAAAAATAAAGGTCAAGAAAAAAAAATTAAAGATTCTTTATTTAAATTTGTTCCTTTAGTTGCTCAAAGTTATGCTGGAGTGAAAATAGTTAAAGTGCCAAATGGGACTATAATTTATATTTTAGCAGTAAATGTGATTTGATATCCCCCAGCAGCAGTTAGTTTAGATTCTTTATTTTTATTAAATAATTTGGCAATTAAAAGAACAATTACATCTGTGATTTCTGGTTCTAGTCATAAATTTGTTTATGAAAATAATATTGGTACTGTTGAAGAAACTAATAGTAATTATCTTCCACCTCAATTTTTTGGAATGCAATTATCTGGTTTTCTTACAGTACCATTTATTTACATAATTTAAAATATTAAAGGAAGGAAATAATTATGTTAGAAATTAAAAATATTCAAAAAAAAATTAAAGAAAAAATAATTTTAAAAGATATTTCTCTTTCATTAAAACCAGGTAGAATTTATGGTTTACTAGGTAATAATGGAGCAGGTAAGACTACTTTGATTAAAATTATTTTTCAAGAATATAATTTTGATTCTGGGTCAATAAAGTTTAATGGTCTTGATATTAAAAATACTGATTATAAATCTTGGTATTTCTTTTCAGAAAATAATGAATTACCTAAAAATATTACTGTTAAGACATATCTTAATATGATAAAAAATATGGCATGTTTGTCAAAAGATATTTTCTTAGCAAGATCTGATGAATTAAATAAATTTATTGATCTTAAACCATTACTAAAAAATAGTATTGCTAGTTTATCTGCAGGCCAACAAAAATTGCTATCTTTATATGTCTGTCTTTTACTAAAGCCAAAAATAATATTTTTTGATGAACCAACAGCTAATTTAGATATTGAAAATAAAAATATTGTTATTCATGCAATTAAAAAAATGAAAAATCAAGATACCTTAATAGTTGTTATTACTCATCTAGTAGAAGAAATTAAAGATATATTAGATCATGTTGTTATTATGGATGATGGAGTAATAAAATATAATGAAAAACATGCTAATGATAAGAAAAATTTAAAAGAAATTTTTCAAGCTAATGTTCGATTAGATAGTAGTAAAAAAAATCAAATGGAGGAATATATTAATGAAATTTAGTGCTAGTCAGATTACTATTTTAACTAAAAATCAAATTCAATTATTTTTTAAAAATTATAAGTTTGATATTTTTTTAGCAGGCATTTTTTTAGTTAATTTGTTACTTGATATTATTGGTTTGGTTTTTATTAATTCAGATGTAAATCCAAGTGAGAAATGAATTAAAGTTAATATTTTAATTGTTTTAAATTCTTTGCTTGTAGTTATTTTAACAATTTATGTCACAATAAATTGTTTTGTAGGACAAATAAAAAACAACATTCATAAAACAGAATTAAGATATGGTTACAAAGTTAAGAACATTTATTTATCTAGAATTCTTTTTATTGTTGGTTTTTCTACTTTTTATTTATTAGCAATATTCATTGTTTCACTATTATTTTTTGGTTTTAATTATCAAAATCAAGATCTTTTTATTTATCGATTATATCTTTCTTCATTTGCTTGATATGCAATTTTAATCTTTTTATCTATTGTTATTACTTTATTACTAACAAGATTTTTAGCTGAATCTTTTGCAACAATTCTATCAACAATTCTTGCCATTTTATTTATTTTAACACCTGCTTTAGTTGGACTTAGTGCTAATATGTCTCGTAGTAGTAGTAATGATTCTAATTTTAAAGACTATAGTTATGAGCTTTTAATAAATGAAAATTATAAAAGAAATCTTTATCATGATTTAATGAGTGATGAAGCAACTAAAAATATTTATCAAGACTTTCAATTTGTATCTGAAATTAAAGATTGAAATGATGATGAATTATTAATGGGATGAAAAGTTTGAAATTTAAAGCCAGAAGAATTTGCTAAAATTAAGAATTATGTTAATTTAGTTACAATTGTTCAGTCTTATTTTGAAAATAATGCTAATCAAATTTCATCATGAAATAAAATTCAGGAATTTCATGAAACAAGTAACATTATTAATGAACCAATTACTAAAATAATTATTAAATTACAAACTGTTAAAGAAATGGAAAAATATAATTTCTTACTGAAAACAATGAAAAATTATACTAATAATTTTTCAATTTTAAGATCATTAGATATTTTGCATCAACTTGGTTCATTAGGTATAGATAATAGTAAGGAAATTACAAGTAAATATAAATCTTCAGAAGAATATTTATTTGTTAGAACTTTAAATGTTTTATTTTTTAAGTTGTCTGGTGGTCCTTTTGATAGTATAATTGTTAATCCAATTGAAATAATGAGAGAGGCAGTTAAAAAGGATAAAATTGCCAATATTTTTAATCCTTTGAGACATTTTAATTTAATGTTTCAATCAATTGATTACAATAATAAATTTTTGTTTAATTTTTTTGGTAAAGAACAAATGTTTTATGCTAATGTAGCTAACATTAATTTTTCTTTTAGTGGTGATAGTAATGATTTATCTTCAATGTTGAAATTAAAGCAAAATGTTCCTATTGAAATAATTTACACTTTCTATTTAGTTCTTGGTTCATTGTTGATTTGATTAGCATTTCTAAGATTTAATAAAAAAATAAAGCAATAGTTTTCTTTAATTTCTTTTTAAAATAAATTGAAAAATAGTCTAATAAAAAGATTATTTTATTGCATTAAAGATTTTAAAAAACTAATTTTATAGGTTAATTTTTTCATTTTTTTTTAAAAATATGTTAATATTTTAAAACCTAAGTATTTTCAAGTTAGAGAGACAAAACAATATGGCAAAACATAAAAATCAGTACTATCAAGAATCACTATCACCATTAGAATATGCAATGAATGGCTTTAAAGGAAAAATGCGTTCAGTTAACTGAAATATTATCAATGATGATAAGGATTTAGAAGTTTGAACTAGAGTTACCCAAAATTTTTGACTACCAGAAAAAATTCCTGTATCAAATGACTTAACTTCATGAAGAACTTTAAGTCCTGAATGACAGCAATTAATTACACGAACATTTACAGGTTTAACCTTATTAGATACTATTCAAGCAACAATTGGTGATACAGCGCAAATTCCTAATTCTTTAACTGATCATGAGCAAGTTATTTATGCTAATTTTGCTTTTATGGTTGCAGTACATGCAAGATCGTATGGAACAATTTTTTCAACTTTATGTTCAAGTGAACAAATTGAAGAAGCTCATGAATGAGTTATTAGCACTAAAAGTTTACAAGAACGAGCTCGTGCTTTAGTTCCTTATTACACTGGAAATGATTCATTAAAGTCAAAAGTTGCAGCAGCACTTATGCCAGGTTTTTTATTGTATGGTGGTTTTTATTTACCATTTTATTTATCAGCTAGAAGTAAGTTGCCAAATACTTCTGATATCATTAGATTAATTTTAAGAGATAAGGTTATTCATAACTATTATAGTGGTTACAAATATCAAAAAAAAGTTGCTAAATTAGATGCTAAAAAACAAGAAGAAATGAAAAACTTTGTTTTTCAACTACTTTTTGAATTAATTGCTTTAGAAAAAAAATATTTAAGAGAACTCTATCAAGGATTTGATTTAGCAGAAGATGCAATTAGATTTAGTTTATATAATGCTGGGAAATTTTTACAAAATTTAGGTTATGATTCACCTTTTAGTGAAGAAGAAACAAGAATTGAACCAGAAATTTTTGCTCAGTTATCAGCTAGAGCAGATGAAAATCATGATTTTTTTTCAGGAAATGGTTCATCTTATGTTATGGGTATTAGTGAAGAAACAGAAGATGAAGATTGAGAATTTTAATTGAAAGGAATTTAAAATGCATAGTGATGTTATTAAAGTTTCAGAAGCTAAAATAGTAAAACCACAAGGAGAAATTCATGTTGTTTATTTTTCATCAATATCAAATAATACCCATCGATTTATTCAAAAACTAAATATTCAAAATTCAAGAATTCCTTATCAGATTGAAGAAAATATTTTAGTTGATAGTGATTATGTTTTGATAACTCCAACATATAGTGGTGGTGGAGATATGAAAGAAGGAGCAGTTCCAAAGCAAGTAATTAAGTTTTTAAATAATAAACAAAATCGTAGTTTTTGTCGTGGAGTTATTGCTTCAGGTAACACAAATTTTGGTGATACATTTGCTATTGCTGGTCCAATTCTTTCTAAAAAATTAAATGTTCCCTTACTTTATCAATTTGAATTATTAGGAACACAAAATGATATTGAAACAATTAAAAATATTTTGCTAAATTTTTGAAATAAAAATGATAATGAAAAAAAGATTTCAACTTTATCAGGAAATTTAGAATCTGATGAATATATTACTTTGAATGCAAAATCAAAATTATTTAGTAAAGAAACTAATAATTTTCAATTTGATCTTGAAGCAGCAAATTCTTATATGAAAAATCATGTTCTTTTGAATTCAAAAACTTTTAATAGTACTGAAGAACGAATTAATTATTTAGTTGAGAATCAGTATTATGATGAAGAAATAATTAACAAATATAGCATAGCAGAAATTGATCAATTAACTAAAGAAGCATATGGTTTTAAGCATCAGTTTCCAAGTTTTATGGGAATTTTAAAATTTTATAATGCATATGCTTTAAAAAGCTTTGATGGCAAACAATATCTAGAGCATTATGAAGATCGTGTTGTTATGAATGTTTTATTTTTCGCTGATGGAGATATCAAAAAAGCTAAAAAAATTTTAAAAGAAATTATCTTAGGAAGATATCAACCTGCAACACCAACCTTTTTAAATGCTGGCAAGAAACAGCGTGGTGAGTATGTATCTTGTTATCTTTTAAGAGTAGAAGATAATATGGAATCAATTGCTAGAGCAGTTAGCACTTCTTTGCAACTTTCAAAACGTGGTGGGGGAGTTGCATTATGTTTAACAAATTTAAGAGAATTTGGTGCATCAATTAAAAACATCAAAAATCAAGCAACTGGAGTAATACCGGTTATGAAAATTTTAGAAGACTCTTTTTCTTATGCTAATCAACTAGGACAAAGACAAGGTGCAGGAGCTGTTTATTTAAATGTTCATCATCCTGATATCTTATTATTTTTAGATACTAAAAGAGAAAATGCTGATGAAAAAATTCGTATCAAATCTCTATCTTTAGGAGTTGTTGTTCCAAATATTACTTTTGAATTAGCAAAGAATAATCAGGATATGGCACTTTTTAGTCCTTATGATATTGAAAGAGTTTATGGTAAGGCTATGAGCGATATTTCAATTACTAAAGAATATTACAATATGTTGAATAATCCTAAAATTAACAAAACATTTATTAGTGCTAGAAAATTATTTCAAACTATTGCTGAGTTACATTTTGAAAGTGGTTATCCTTACTTATTATTTGATGATACAGTAAATGATCGTAATGCTCATAAAAGAAGAATTATTATGAGTAATTTATGTAGTGAAATTGTTCAAGTAAGTACAGCAAGTGAATTTAATGTTGATTTAAGTTTTAAAAAGATTGGTGAAGATATTTGTTGTAATTTGGGAAGTGTTAACATTGCAAAAATGATGGAAAGTGGTTCAGAATTTTCTGAAAGTATTTATCAAGCAATTTATACTTTAGATTATGTTTCAAGAAATAGTGAGTTATCTAGTGCTCCTTCAATTGCATTAGGAAATAAAAATAATCATGCTCTTGGTTTAGGAGCAATGAACTTACATGGTTTTTTAGCAACAAATGATATTTTTTATGATTCAAAAGAAGCAATTGATTTTACAAACATCTTTTTTTATACTATGGCTTATCATAGTTTTAAAGCTTCTAATAAATTAGCAGAAAAATTTGGTGTTTTTAAAGGATTTAAAGATTCAAAATTTGCTGATGGTTCTTATTTTGATAAGTATACAATTTGTGAAGAGGATAAATGAATTCCTGAAACTAAAAAAGTAAAAGATTTATTTAAGCAATATCATGTTGCTATTCCAACTCAATCAGAATGAAAGCAATTAGTAGCAAATATTAGAAAAATCGGAATTGCTAATTCTCATTTAATGGCAGTAGCACCAACTGGTTCAATTAGTTACTTGACATCTTGTACACCTAGCTTACAGCCAGTTGTTGCTCCAGTTGAAGTAAGAAAAGAAGGAAAATTAGGAAGAGTTTATGTTCCTGCATATCAAATTAATTTTAAAAATATGGCTTACTATCTTGCAGGAGCATATGAAATTGGACCTAATCCAATCATTGATGTTGTTGCAGCAGCCCAACAGCATGTTGATCAAGCAATTTCCTTAACATTATTTATGACTGATAAAGCAACAACCAGAGATTTAAATAAAGCTTACATCAGAGCTTTTAAAAAAGGATGCGCGTCAATTTATTATGTTCGTGTTCGTCAGGAAGTGTTAGAAGATAGTGAGAATTATGAATGTGAGAGTTGTGTGGTTTAGAAAATATTTATTAAAACTGTTTTTTTTGTAATATATGATAAATTGAATAATCTTAATGAAACTTAAAAAGCAAGAAATAATTATATTGTTTTTAATTATTCATAAGGACATCCTTTCTAGTTTTTATCAACTTAAGGGTGTCTGTTTTTTTATTTTTTTTGCTTAAAAAATAAAAAAACAACGATATATGAAAAAATTCATATATCGTTACCCTTATACCCTTATAATTATAATTTACCTAATCACTTATGGACTTATTAATTTCTTTATTTAATTATTTTGTTAGTTTTATTTTTGGCAATAATTTTAGTAGCATATGAATGTAAATTTTTACCTTTTAATTTAAGCAATTTTCATTTTCCTTTTTCAACAAAACTAATAGTCATATAAACATTAACAATAGGAGTTTCATCCATTAACTTAGCAATTTCTTTATGAGTAGAATTATCATTAATTCCATAAATTAAAGCAATTTGATTTCAAACACTATCATTAACATAAAAATATGCAAACTTACCATTAATAGAATGTTCATTGCCACCCCACATATTAGCAGGTAAATCACTATTACAAAGAACATCATTCTCATAAATCATAAACCCTTGGATTTTTTCTTCATATCAATCTGGACTAATACTCAATATATCTTTAAAAGAAATTTTTTTAGAAACATATTTTTTAGCAACCTGGTTACTTAGCTGCCTATCATTATTAGATACATTAGTACTAGCAACAACACTTAAAAAAGTAATTCCAATAACACTTGAAATACTTAATATTTTCAAAATAGAACGCATATTATAACCCCTTTTTTTATTTTTTATTAAAATTATTTTACGCAAAAAATCTAAATATTACAATATTTAATGAAAATTTATCATAAAAAGAAAAATATTACAGTTTGAGAAATTATAGCAATATGTTTCAATAGCATAGTTAACCCAGTTATCTTTGTTAAAAAACTGATAAC
>JBOFXA010000010.1:0-27906 GCA_051653845.1 Spiroplasma sp.
GGAAAAATTATTGCTACAGGAACACCAGAACAAATAATGAACAATAAATATTCTTACACTGGTCAATTTTTAAAGCCACTCATTGCTCGCGATTTAAAAAGAAATAAATAATGACAAAAATATTAAAAAAATTCCTTAAAAATTAAGGAATTTTTTTAATTTAATATGATTATGATTAAAATTAAACAAATTAGAATTAAAAGATTTACTAAAATAAATTTTAAAGTTACAATTAATTTATGTAAATTATAATTAAGGGGATGAGTGAATGAATTATATTCATTAAAATTATTTTTTACTTTCTTACTTTTTTGTTTTAAAAAAACAAAAAAATCACTTCAAAAAGGGGTATCAAACATGAAAAATTTTTTAAGTATCCTAAGTACACTAACTTTAATTTTAAGTAGCTCAAGTATTATTAGTACTTTAGATAACTCATTAGATATGGAAAAAACTGCTACTAATAGTAAAGACGAGAAGCTTATTAAATCACCAACTAAAGATTTGCTAACAACTACTGGAGATTACTGAAATAGAAGACAAGAGTGAGCACATACTACAATTAATTTAGGTAACATGAAACAAGAACAAATTAGAGGAATCTATAGTACAGCAAATGATAGTTATACAGAACATAAAGTAGATGCTTATAGCTATCATTATGCTTCTCAGGGTGGAATTCATTATGGTCCAAACTTTAGAAATTATTTCTTTGAAGATAAAGTAGATTCAGACTGAGATTATGATAAAGCAATTAGTGGAGCATACAATAATTTTAATAGTATTAAAGATATTGAAGTAACTGAAAAACATTGAGCAATTGGAACAATTAAATTTTTGTGACATTATAATGATAATTCAGATTTATTAATTGACATTGTAGGATCATTAGATGTTGGAGCAACTTTAGGTGCTGTTGGTCAAGGAATAGCTTCAATTAAATTAGGTAATTACTTTACAATTCAATTTACAAATTAAAATAAATAAAGTTTCACTGAATAATAGGCAAAGATAACAAATATCAATTAAACAATATCAAAATCTATAATTCAGTTATATATCTATTTTCAAAGATAAAAAACGATTTAATAAAGATATTAAATCGTTTTTTATCTAAATTGATGTATCTTGCAAGTTTTTAATTAATCAATAATTTTTATTTGCTCTTTTAACTTTTCAACTAAAGATAATTCACCAATTCCTTGACTAAAAGCTGTAGCAGCACCAGATGCTGCTGCTACTAATAAACTTTGCTTTACATCTTTTGTTTTGATGAAAGTACCAATAAACCCTGCAACCATAGAATCTCCTGCTCCAACTGAATTAAGCAAAGTCCCTGAAGCAGTATTTGCTAAATAACTGTCAGATTTAGTTACTAGCAAACTGCCATACTTACCATTACTAATTAGAACATTTTGTGCTCCTAAATTCTGCAACTTTTTAGCTAACCTAGTTACCTCTTTAATATTAACAAAAGTAACATTAGTACTAAAAATTTCATTTAATTCAGCTAAATTTGGTTTAACTAATAACGGTTGAAATTTCAGTGTTACCAATAAATTTTGTTTGCTAGTATCAATTGCAAAAGTAATTTGATTTTCAAAACAATATTGGGCAATTTCTTGATAAAGACTTTTAGTAGCACCAGGAGCAATTGAACCAGAAATAATCAAGATATCATCTTTGGTCAATTTTTTTTTAAGCAAAGAAAGAATTGCTACTTCATCAGTATTAGTAAGGCTAAAGCCTAAACAATTTAATTCTGTTTCTTGATTATTAGATAAATTTCTAATTTTTAAGTTAAGTCTTGTTTGACCAGTCACTTGATAAAAATCACTTTTAATATTTTTTGCTTGTAAATAATTTTGAAACAATAAACTATCAGTTTGAGCCATAAATCCTAAAGCAATATTTTTATATCCAAGATTTTGCAACATTATTGAAACATTAATTCCCTTGCCACCAAGAATTTGATATTGTTCTTTTGCTTTATTAGTAGCTCCTAAATTAAAACTTGAAACACTAATCATTTGATCAATTGCTGGGTTTAATGTTAGAGTATAAATCATTTTATTCCTTCACTATTTTAAGATTAAATTTCTGTTTTTAATATCTTTCATTCTTCAACAACCAAGAATAGATGCTGAAATTAAAGCTCCAATAAATAAAGCAAATAAAGCAATTAGAATTCCAATTCCAATTGATCCACCAGGTGTTGACATTTTAAATCAGTTACTTCCATTATCTTGAATTCCTAATAATGGGAAAACAAATATTCCACCATGAGGAGCACTTAATGTTACACCAAATCCAGAAATAATAGCACCAGTTACTGCACTACCTGCTACTGCAGAAGGAATTACTCTTTTTGGATCTTCTGCTGCATAAGGGATTGCTCCTTCAGTAATAAAGCAAGCTGATAAGAATCAGTTAGTGTTTCCACCTTCAATATTTTTTTGAGTTCAACATTTTTTAAATATTCTAGTTGATAAAGCAATAGCTAATGGTGGCACCATTCCTGCTATCATTGCTGCTGCCATAAAAATAGTACCATTATTACTTGAACGAATTGAATTAAATGCTGTGTTAGATGCATCAATTGTTGCTGTACCAAAAACATAAGCTGCTTTATTAATTGGACCACCCAAATCAATAGCTATCATTGCACCAATAATTAATCCTGCTAAAGCACTTAAATTATATTGTGCCATTGATTTTAGTCCTAAACCTAACCCATAGTTTAAAAATCCTAAAGGAATATTGATGGCAAACATAATTACTCCTGCTGCTAAAGCAGTAACCACAGGAACAAATACAATATCTCTTACACCTTGTAAAGACCTTGGAGTTTTCTTTAATCCTTTTGTTAAGCCATAAACTACAAAAGCTGCTAAATAAGCACCAATAATGGCACCAAAAAATCCTGAATTAAAATTAGAAATACTTGCTGGGAAAATTCTTCCTCAAGTATTACTTCAACCTGTTCCATCAGTCTTATACAACATCTCTGGACCATTAGCTAATAAACCACAAACCATTCCAGGTAGTAATCCTTGCGGTCCAACAAGTGAGTAACAAATATAAGCACCTAATATTGGAATCATCATTGAGAAAATAACTTTTCCTAACCCTGAAAATCATGCTGCAATTGGTCTAGTAACACCAAATTCACCACCAGAATTCCCACTATCTAATAAAAATCCAATTCCTAAAATAATTCCTCCTGCAACAACAAAAGGTAACATTCTAGAAACTCCTGCTAATAAGTTACGAGTAATATGTTTAAAGTTTTCAAGTGAAAAATCAATATTTTCTCCTTCACCAAGTGTTTTTTTAATTACTTTTAACTTTACTTTTCCTTCTAAATAATTATTAATTAATTTCTTACTATCTAAAATCGCATCCTTAGTACCTACTTCTAGTACTTTCTTATCATTGAAGCGTTCTAAACCAACTAAAGATTTATCAGCAGCAAAAATAATTACTTTTGCATGTCCAATATCTTCTTCTGTTAAGACATCTTCGTTGCCACTTCTGCCTTGAGTTTCAACTTTACATGTCATATTTAATTCTTTGGCTGCTTCAAGAATTTTATCTCTTGCCATATAAGTATGAGCAATACCAGTTGGACAAGCAGTAATTGCTATTACTTCAGGAAACTTTACTTCTGAAACTTTGCTTTCAGTTTCCTTAGTTTGTTTTATCTTGGTCATATGTTTCTCCTTAAATATATTTAATTGTTTATTTTTATTAAATTTTACAAATATTTTATATTTAAAAATTAACTAATCTTTACCCTATTATTAATAATAAAGAAAAATATCAAAATAGCAAAAAAAATCTGCTAATTTAGCAGATTTTTACCCTTATCTTATTATTTTATCTATCATCACCATTATTAATGGTTCCCTTAACAAGAACATAATCACATTTCTTTATTGCTTCTAAATCTTTACCTCCAGCATAAGAAATTGCTGATTGTAAGTCTTCTTCTATTTCTTTATAAGTATTAGCAATTGGACCTTTATAAGAAACTAAAATTTTCTTACCTTCAATATTTTTTGTTTCTACTTTATTAAAGACACTAGCTGAACCATAATATTCTTTATATTTCTTACCATTATTAGTTACTAAGTTACCTGGAGATTCATCATGACCAGCTAAAATACTACCTGCCATAATCATTGTTGCTCCAAAGCGAATTGCCTTAGCAATATCACCATTGCAACGTATACCACCATCAGCAATTAAAGGTTTTTTAGCAACTTTATTTAAATCTTTTAAAGCATTTAATTGTCATCCACCTGTACCAAAACCAGTTTTCAATTTAGTAATACATACTTTACCAGGTCCAACACCAATTTTTAAAGCATCAGCTCCTCATGCTTCTAAATCCTTAACTGCTTGTTCACTCATAATATTACCTGCAATAACAAAAGGCTTAGTTTTAGTATCTTTAAAAGTTTCTTTAATAAATTTCAGCATTTCTTCCATCACAATACTATGACCATGAGCAATATCGATCGTAATAAAATCTGGAATTAAATCCAATGATTTTAATTCTTTTAAAAGATCTTTATGTTCTTGCTTAACTCCAACGCTAATAGAAACATATAATTTAGCTTCTTTCAACTTCCTAACAAAAACAATTTGATCAATATTAAAACGATGCATAATATAAAAATAATTATTTTTTGCTAATCAAAAACATAATTTCTCATCAACAACTGCACTCATATTTGCTGGAACAACTGGAATTTTAAACCTAAAACCATTTAATTTAATACTAGTATCACATTGGTTTCTTGACTCAACAATGCCCTTGCTAGCAATTAAATTAATATCTTCAAAATCAAATTTTATTTCCATATTTTTTGATTCTCCTTAAAGTTATTTTACTTTAATTAAACTCTTTAATTCATTGATTAATTTCTTTAAATTCTCAACTAGTGGATTATATACATTTATTTGCTCTAAGTCAACTCCAGTCTTTTTTAAAATTTCTAAAGGATAATCATTTCCTCCAGACCTCAAAAAATTCAATAAATTATCTTTATTTCCTTGCTTAACATCTTCATAAAGTTTAAATGAAACTGTAATTGAAGTTGCATATTTATAAACATAAAATGGTGAGTGAAAAAAATGCGACACTCTTGGTCAAGCATAATTTTTTTGCTTTTCATCAATATTATCTAAAACATCTTGACCATATTTATTAGCAATATTATGATATAAGTCAGATAAAATATCAGCATTTAAGGGTTTTTCTTCTTCTACTAATTTATGAGCCTGTCATTCAAATTCAGCAAAATGAATTTGACGAAAAAAAGTACCAATAATTGTTTCAATATGAGTTTGCAATAAGTAAATTTTTTCTTCATTACTTGTAACTTTATTATATAAATAATCAAAAATTAAATGTTCATTAACAGTTGAAGCAACCTCAGCTAAAATAATTGGATAATTATTATTAGGATATACTTGATACTTTTCTGATAGCAATGTATGAACTGAATGCCCTAACTCATGACCAAGTGTGTTAATTGAATTAATAGTATAATCTCAATTCATTAAAATAATTGGTTCAACACCATTACCACCCGAAGAATAAGCACCTGTTCTTTTATTAGTATCTTCAAAATAATCAATTCTACCCGGTAGTAAAGCTAAATTTAATTGTTCTAAATATTCTTCTCCTAAAATACTTAAAACTGACTTAATAATTTTAATTCCTGTTTCAACATCATATTTTTGTTGAGGTAGAGTTGCCATTTTTAAACTAGTATCTGTTGGATAAAATTCTTTTAATTTAAAAAAATCTTTCTTAATTTGATAAAATTCTCGCACTAAATCAGCATGCTTTTGACCAACTTTAATTAAATTTTGATAAACAGTAAGACTAACATTATCACCAAGCAAACTATAAGTAAGTGGATTGATATGTTTTTTAATATTTTTTTCTTTATCATTATTACGAATTTTTATTTCTTCTACTGCCAAATCAATAATACCTTGATAAATTTGAGATAAAGAATGTTTCTTATTAGTGATGTCTTGATAAAACTTTTTATTTGTAGCAATTCTAAATTCTTGATCTTTACTAGGATGACTATTTTCTAAAATATCTAAATATAAAGTTTGTGTTAATTCTTTTTCTTTATTTTTATCTTTAATAAATACTTTTTCTTTATCAGCAAAAACCAAAGTATTATATAAATTCCCAGTAACAGCACGAGATTTCGTAACTTTGCTTAATAAATTTTCATCATGTTCATTTAAAATATATTTTTCAAATTGAAAGAACACTTTCATATTGTGCTGATATTTTTTTAAATCAGGCTCTTCTGTAATTCATTTATTAATCGTTTTTGAACCAACCCTTTTTATTTCTGGAGCAATTCAAGATAATTGTTGATCAATGATACTAATTTTATTACTAAATAAATTATTCAACTCCTGAAATTCTAAATTTGTTTGATCTAAATCACTATAATGTGAGTATTGTCCTAATTTCATTAGGTTTAATGAAAGTTCTTTATTAAGCTCTAAATAACTTTTAAAATTATCTAATTGCTTTAATTTACCTTTGAATTTTAATAATTTTGCAATAATTTTATCTAAATCATTTAAACTACTAATTCATTGCTTATTATTTTTAAATAAATGAGAAAAATCTCAACAATATAGTTTTTTTTGTTCTGACTTTAATTCACTACGTTTCATTACTAATAACCTCCCATACTTCCAAACTATAATAAGTATATTTAATATATTTTAAAATATATTTCATAATATATATAATAACATCTATTAGAATTAGCAAAAATATATTATAATAAAATTCATAATTTATTTATTAAACAAATAAAGGAGAACGAATATGGAAAGTAACATCCAAATATGCAAAAAAAATATTTGTAAATTAAAATTAGTTGCTGTAACTAAAAATAATTTACCTAATGAACTAATTGCTAAAATAAATAATAAAATAACCTTAATTAGTGAAGCAAAAACTTATTTCTTATATTTAGGAGAAAAAAATCAATTAACAAAAACTAGTTTAGCAAAATTATTTATTAATATTAGTAGCAGCAAAGAAATTCAACAAGATGTTGATATTGATGTTAAATCATTTATTAATGATAAAATCAATGAATCACAAGCTTTACAAATAATGTATGAAGCAATTCTTTATGGTCAACACCAAACTTACAGCTTAAAAACTAAAAAAGAACAAGAGAAAACTATTAAATATAATTTATTATCAAATGCTAATTTACCAGAATATACTTCTGAAGAACAAATTAAAACTCAAAGTGAATTTATTAATTTTGCTCGTAACTTACAAGATATGCCACCTAACATCTTATATCCTGAAATCTTTGCTAATCATATTAGTGAAAAAGCAAAAGCAATTAAAAATCTAAAAGTAACAATTTTAGATAAGAAAGCAATTCAAGATTTAGGAATGAACTTATTATTAGCAGTTAACGCTGGATCATATTATGAACCTCGTGTTGTGGTATTAGAATATAATGGTGATAGTAATAGTAAAGAAAAGTTAGGAATAGTAGGAAAAGGAATTACTTTTGATAGTGGAGGATATTCTTTAAAACCTAGTCAATTTATGAAGGGTATGAAATTTGATATGTCTGGAGCAGCAATTGTCTGTAATAGTGCTTTAGCTGTTGCAAAATTAGGTTTAAAAACTAATTTTGTTGCTGTTGCTTGTCTAACAGAAAACCGCATTGGTGGTCATGCAACATTAGTAGAAACTATTGTTAAATCAATGAATGGAAAGACTGTTGAAATCAATAATACTGATGCAGAAGGAAGACTAGTGCTTGCTGATGGAATTACTTATGCAATTAGAAAAGGAAATGCTACAAAAGTTATTGAATTATCAACTCTAACTGGAGCTATATTAATTGCTCTTGGTCACTATATGACTGGTGCTTTTAGTAACAATGATGATTTATTTAATAATTTTAAAATTGCAGCAGATCAAGCTAATGAAGAAATCTGAAGAATGCCAATTCATGAAGATAATTTTGCTAGCATCAAAATTTCACCAGTTGCTGATTTGAGTAATATTAGTAAAGATAGTTATGGTGGTTCATCAACTGCTGCTGCATTCTTACAAGAATTCTGTGAAAATAAACCATTATTACATTTAGATATTGCAGGAACTGCTTATAACAATGATCGTGGTAAAGCTGTTCATGTTAAGGCTTTAGTACAATATATGAAAAACAAAAAATAATACTAGTGTAATGCATTTGAAAGGCAAGTATGTTCTGTTTGCTAACCAAACCAAGCGTATTATTAATAATAGAACCTTAATTAAAAAGGTTCTTTTTTATATTAAAAAATTCCTACAGCGATGATAATCAAGAATAAATAAGAAAATTTTTTATTTTTTAAAAAACCAGCTTTTTTTACTAATTCTTTTTCAAATATTATTGTAATTTTAACAAAGAATTTTGTTTTCTTAAAAAAAATCAAAACAAAAAAATAAGTTAGTATTATTTCTCACTAACTTATTTAATAGGATTTTCTAATTCTTGTAAAAAAATCTTTCTTTCTCTACCTCAATAATAATTGATAATATTAGAATTATTTTTTCTAACAACACGATGACAAGGAATAATAATTGCTAGTGGATTCTTAGCTAATGCACTACCAACAGCTCTAATAGCCTTTGGCTTATTAATTCTTTTAGCTAATTGTTGATAGGTAATTGTTGAACCATAAGGAATCTTAAAAGTCTCACTTCAAACTAATTCTTGAAAAAGAGTACCTTTAATTATCAAAGGTAAGTTAAACTTTTGCAATTTTTTTTCAAAATACTGCTTTAATTGATCAATACAATTGCTAACAACAACATTGTCAAATACTTTTTTTAAATCTCACTGTTCATCACTAATATTATCAATAAAAGATAAACTAATAAGCTGCTCATTAGCTACTATTCTAATTCAGCCAATTGGACTATGATAGTAACCATAATTCTTACTAAAATGCTTTTTCATAAATTTTCCTTTCTAAATTAGTTATTATCTTCAGATTCAATATTTAAAATCAAATCTCTTAAAGCAGCAGCTTTTTCAAAATTTAATGCTTTTGCTGCTTCTAACATTTCTACTCTTAATTCTGAAATAATTTTATTTTTTGCTGTAAGTTTTTCTTTACCCTTACTTACTCTTAATTTTTTCAAGTCAACATCTAATTCTTTAATGCTAATAATTTCACTTAATGATTTTTTGACATTCACTGGTGTGATGTTGTGTTTTTTATTGTAAGCAATTTGAATTTGTCTTCGTCTTTGAGTTTCTTCAATTGCTTCTTTCATTGCTAAACTCATATTATCAGCATATAAAATAACATGACCATGAACATTTCTGGCTGCTCGACCAATTGTTTGAACTAACGATCTAGTATTTCTTAAAAAGCCACTTTTATCAGCATCTAAAATACAAATTAAAGAAACTTCTGGAACATCTAATCCTTCTCTTAATAAATTAATTCCAACAATAGCATCATAAACACCTTTTCTTAAATCTAATAAAACTTTTGTTCTTTCTAATGTTTTTAACTCATTGTGCAAATAAGCAACTTTAATTTTTTGCTCTTGCAAATATGCTGTTAGTTCTTCAGCCATTCTAATTGTTAGGGTTGTGATGAAAACTCGTTCTTGATTTTTTGCTCTAATTTTAATTTGTTCAATAATATCATTAATTTGATTTAAAGAAGGTTTAATTTCTATAGTTGGATCTAATAAACCAGTTGGTCTAATTACTTGCTGAACTGTTTGATTAAAGTTATGTTTTTCATTTTTAATTAAATTTAATTCATAGTCACCTGGTGTTGCTGAAGTATAAATGATATAGTTTAATCGCTTAGTAAACTCATTAAAACTTAATGGACGATTATCTAAAGCACTAGGCAGACGGAAACCATACTTAACTAGAGTTTCTTTTCTACTTCTATCAGTATTATACATCCCTCTTATTTGTGGTAGAGTCATATGAGATTCATCAATAATTGTTAGAAAATCTTGTGGAAAGAAATCTAACAAAGTATATGGTGCTTCTCCTGGATTCCTTTTTTCTAAAAAACGAGCATAATTTTCAATTCCATTACAAATGCCAAACTCTCTTAGATTTTCTAAGTCGTTATTAGTTCTTTGTTCTAATCTTTGGGCTTCTAATAGTAAATTATTTTTTCGCATTCAACTTAAAGTTTCTTGCAGTTCTTTAGTTATTTTTATAATAGCATCATTAATTCGCTCTTTAGTACTAATATAATCTTGAGCAGGGAAAATTGTTAAGAAAGGATATCTTTCTAAAAGATTACCATTTAAATTATCAACTTTAGCAATCTCTTCAATCTCATCACCAAATAAACTAATTCGTAAAAAATACTGATCAGTTCATGATGGTGCAATTTTAATCACATCACCTTTAACATTGAAACTTCCAGGAACTAATTCCAAATTATTACGTTGATAGCCAATAACTACTAAACGATGCAATAAATCTTGTCGATTAATTTTAGTATCTTTTTTTAATTCAAAAAAACTTTCTTTGTATTGTTCAGGATCTTGAGCACCATAAATTGCTGCAACTGAAGCAACAACAATAACATCTTTTCTAGTTGATAAAGCATTTAAAGTACTTAATCGTAACATTTCAATTTCTTGATTAATTTTTGAATTCTTATCAATGTAAATATCACTTGTTGGTAAATATGCTTCAGGTTGATAAAAATCAAAATAAGAAACAAAATATTCAACCCGATTTTCAGGAAAAAAAGTTTTTAGTTCACCATATAATTGCATTGCTAAAGTTTTGTTGTGAACCATAACTAATGTTGGTTTTTCAATTTGAGCAATAACATTAGCCATAGTAAAAGTTTTACCTGTCCCTGTAGCACCAAGTAAAACCTGATTTTTAATATTAAATTTAATAGCACTAACAAGTTTTTTAATTGCTTCAGGTTGATCACCTGTTGGTTTATAAGGAGCAACTAACTTAAACATAATTCACCTTTCTTAATATATTCTTAAAAAGTCTTTCTTTTAATTAAAATTATAATATAATTTATTAACATAAATATTATTTAATTAATAAAATATTGTATTTAAAAGTTAAATCTTATGATTTATGCTCTAAAATTTAGAAAGGAAAAATCTTATGAAAAATAAATCTACAGTTTCAACTTGAGGATTTATTATGTCAGTATTAGGTGCTGCTGTTGGTCTTGGTGGAATTTGAGGGTTTCCAACAAAAATGAACCAATATGGTGGAACTTTTTTAATCCCTTTTTTCATTGCATTAATTATTTGTGCAATTCCAATATTACTAATTGAAATGACACTTGGAAACAAATATCGCAAAAATCATGTTAGAATTTTTGAAGAATTAGCTAACAAACCTGGTAAATTTTTTGGCTTTCTTCAATCAGCAGTTATCTGACTGCTGTCAGTTTTTTATAGTGTTTTAGTTGCTTGATCTTTACTAGCTTTGATAATGGGATTCCTGCCAGGTCTAACACAAAAAGATTATTTCCTCAATGTTCTGATTGGTCAAACTAATAGTAATCCTACTAGTTTTTCACAGCTAGGTAATATTAGTATTTGAGTTTTGCTTAGTTTAATAGGTGTTTGAATTCTAACTGGTGTTATTGTTCTAGGAGGAGTAACTAAAGGCCTTGATAAGGCAAATAAAATTTTGGTTCCTAGTCTATTTTTAATTATTTTTGTCATGATGATTTATACTATGACTTTAGATGGAGCTTTAACAGGTTTAAGAGCAATGTTTAGTTTTCATAGTTCTAAATTATTAACTACTGCTATTTGAACAGATGCCTTTGGACAAGCTTTCTTTATGTTGTCAACATGTACGGCTGCTATTATTATTTTTTCAAGTCATGCACCAAAAAATCAAAATAACACTAACAAAACTTTAGTAATTGCTGTTGCTACTATAATTGTTGCTTTAACTTCAACATGTACAGTTTTTGCAACTATTTCTGCCATTGCTAAAAATCAAAATTTACCAATTAATGAAGTATTTAAGCCAGGGCCAACTTTAATCTTTCAAGTATTTCCACAAATCTTTGCTATTATTGCTCAAAATACTAGCTTATTAGTCTTTAGTCATATTTTAGCAATCTTCTTCTTCCTATCAATTTTCTTTGCTGGAATTTCTTCATTAATTGCGATGCTTGAAACAGTTGTTAATCCTTTAGAAATAGAATGAAAAATTAAGCGCTATAAAATTATCATCTTAATTATTGTTATTAGTATCTTAGTTGATATTTTATTCATATTTAATAACAGTGCTGCTTTAATTGATGGTCTTGCTACTTGAGTTGCTGGTATTTGACAAATGATTATTGGTATCTTTGAATTAATTGGTGTTATGTGACTATGAAAATGCTATCCACAATTAGCAGAACATAACAATAAAACATCATGATTTAAATGAGATAAATATATCTTTAAATATTTCTGCTTATTTATCATTCCAACTATTATTGTTCTAAATCTTGGCTTTGCTTTCTATCAATTAATCCTTAATATCCAAATTAATAGTTTTGTCTTCTTAACTATTGGAACAACAATTGGTACTTTTGTTACTTTAATGGTTACTGCAATCTTTACTTACTATCAAGAAATTAGTTTTGTTTGACAAAAAATAAAAAAATCTGCTGCAAAAACAAATAAAGTTGAAATAGTTGAATAATGATTAATATCTAACTAGTAATTTCTAATTTTAGATAAACTACTAGTTTCAAATTCAAACAAAAATTATAATTACTTGCAAAAGGAATATTTTAACAAATTGATGCTTATCATTTAAAGAAAACTTCTAACTATTCAACTTAATTAATATTAAAAAACTTAAAATAAAAGGAATGAGTTAAGACAATGACTCATTCCTTTTATTTTTTAACAATACTTATTAATCTCTCTAATTATTAGGTTTATTTATCTACTAATCTCTTAGCCACTTCTATTAGTCCTTTATTTTCTTTTATTTCCTTAATTGCTGAATTAACATTTTTTCTACCATAATTAGAATCATTATTAGGTATTTTATCAAAATCAAATCTTTTCATATCTATCATCCCTTATAAGAACTTTTAATTATATTATTATATCTTGTTATTAAAATTTATTGCTAAAATTCTTAATTCTTATTTTTTAGTCATTATTAACTGGAATTTTATTATTTTTAAAACGTTTTATTGGTCCATATTTTTTCTTTTTGCCATTTAAAACTCCTAATGCCATTAATAACTACTTATCATTTTTCAAAACTTTATACTCTTCAACACATTCAATAAATTTCATTCATTCATCTTTATGAACATAATATTTTATATCTCATCCTTTATCTACTATTTTTCTAGTATATTTTTTTACTCCTTTTGAATTTAAAATTTCTTCAAATTTTATTGCTTGTAAATCATTCGTTGGTATTGCAAAGAAATACTCATTATAATTAAGTTTTATTTCTAATTTATGTATTATTTCTTTTAAATTTAAATTTTCTTCTTTTAACTCAAGATATTTTTCTCTATAATCCATTTCAAAATAATTATTTTGTTCACCTTTTTGTTTAACTACTTTTTTATTTCCACTTTGCCCTACATTTAACTCTATAGCAGTATTTTTATTAAGATTACTATCTGACATATTTTACCCCACACTTTCATTGTTGGCAAATCCCTTTTATGTTTTTGTTTTTAATTAATTAAAACGTCATATTTAAATAAATCGGAAATTGCTTTAGTAACTCATCAACTTCTGCTCTTAGCGCTAATATTCCTGAATCTTCAATACCTTTTGGCAAATTTCAAGCTTTGATGATAATTTGTCCTAGCTTTTCAAAATCTTTTTCCTTAAATCCTCGTGTTGTCATAGCAGGAGAACCAAATCTAACACCACTTGTAATTTTTGCTGGTAACTTATCAAATGGAACAGCATTTTTATTTGCAACAATGTTAACTTTTTCTAAAATGTCAACAGCAGTTTGACCATTCAAACCATTAATTTTCAACACATTAATTGTTAGCAAATGATTGTCTGTACCTTGAGCAACAACATGAAATCCTGCCTTATTAAAAACTTTAGCTAAAGCTTGAGCATTTTTAATCACTTGCTTTTGATACTCAACAAATCCTGGAGTTAAAGCTTCATAGAAAGCTTGAGCTTTAGCTGCAATAATATGTTCTAATGGACCACCTTGGTTACCAGGAAATACTGCCTTATCAACAGCATTTGCTAATTGTGCTGTTGACAAAATTGCGCCTCCTCTTGGTCCTCTTAAAGTTTTATGAGTTGTTGTTGTAATCAAATCAGCATGACAAACTGGTGTAGGATGTTGCTTTGTAGCAATTAAACCAGCAATATGAGCAATATCAACCATTAAATATGCTCCAACTTCTTCAGCAATCATTCTAAATTTAGCAAAATCAATTATTCTTGAATAAGCACTTGCTCCAGCAATAATAATTTTTGGTTGGTGTTTTTTTGCTAATTCTAAAATAGCATCATAATCTAATTTTTCATCTTTTTCACTAACACCATAACTAACTGCATGATAAATTTTGCCAGAAAAATTAATGCGATAACCATGAGTTAAATGCCCACCAGCATCTAGTTCCATTCCTAAAATTGTATCTAATGGCTTTAAAACAGCAGCATAAGCCTCAGCATTAGCTTGACTACCTGAATGTGGCTGAACATTAGCATGAGCATTAGCTTGCTTACAAGTCCATTCTCTACCATTCTTATCTTTGAATTTTTCTCCTAATTTATGACCACAAGCAAATAATTGCTTTAATCTTTCTTTTGCTAAAGTTTCACCAACATCAACATTTTCACAACCATTATAATATCTTGCATTAGGATAACCTTCAGCATACTTATTAGTTAAAACAGTTCCTGCTAACTGCAACACTGCATCAGAAACATAATTTTCAGAAGCAATTAATTCAATATGATTTTGCTGACGTAAAATTTCATTTCTCACAACTTGTTTTAATTCTGGATCTAGGCCCTTATTAAAAGCATCATCATACTTTGTTTGTGGTTGATTTTTGCTAATTTTTTTTGATAAATCAGAATTTGTATTTTTCATTAAAACTTCATTGTTGTCTTGATTCATTTAAATTACCTTCTTTCTTTAATCTAATTTTTTAATTCGGTCTTGATGACGAGTTTCAGAACTTATTTGCGTTTCTAAAAATATCTTCACTAATGCTATAGCTTTATAATAAGAAATAATTCTAGATCCTAAGGCAAGAATATTAGCATTGTTATGTTGTTTTGCTAGTCTTGCTGTTTCTTCTTCATAAACTAAAGCACACCTAATTCCATGAAATCGATTAGCTGCAATACTAATGCCAATACCTGTGCCACAAATTGCTATTCCCAATTCTGCTTCTTTATCTAAAATTGCTTTAGCAATTTTAATTCCAAAGTCAGGATAATCAACAGGTTGACAATCTTTTGTTCCTAAATCTAGAATTTCATATCCTTCTTTTTTAAGATAATCAATAATCGGTTTGCGAAATTCACATGCAGTATGATCGTTAGCAATAGCAATTACTTTTTTTTTCACAACAACACTTCCTTATCATTCTAAACTTATTTATATAATTTTAACAAAAATTAAAAAACATAATAAAAAAGTAAAAGAAAAATCTTAACAAATAAAAACTTATGATATCTTTAAAAGAAAGATCCCATAAGCTTAAATTTATTATTTAATTTTAATTATGACTTTCCTAAAGAACCAAACTCAGTTAATAATTCTTTAGCTTTATTTTTTATTGCTAACATTGGTCCAGCCATAATTTTTCTTGGATCATAGCCCTTTTTTACTTGATCTTTGTTTGCTATGATATATTTTCTAATTTCTGCTGCAAAAACTTCTTGTAATTCAGTGTTGACATTAACTTTTGCAATTCCTAAACTAATTGCTTTAAGAACTTGTTCTTTTGGGATTCCTGAACCACCATGAAGAACTAATGGTTTGTTACTTGTTTGGGCAATTTTTTGTAGCGCATCAAAATTTAATCCTTGTCAGCCTTGAGGATAAGGACCATGAATATTATTAATTCCTGCTGCTAAAATATCAATTCCTAAATCTGCTAATTGCTTACATTCATTTAAATCAGCTACTTCACCCAAACCAACAACACCATCTTCTTCACCACCAACACTACCAGCTTCTGCTTCAACTGATGCATTATATTTTTTTGCTAATTTAACAACTTGTTTAGTAATTGCTAAATTTTCTTGGAAACTTAAATGTGAACCATCAAACATTACTGAAGTAAACCCTGATGCTAAAGCATCTTGACATGATTTTAATGATTGGCCATGATCAAGATGTAAAACAATTGGTGCAGTAATTTTTAAGTCTTTAATTAAAGACTTAACTAAATTAGTAACAACATTATAGCCACCCATATATTTAATTGCTCCTTCTGAAACACCTAAAATAATTCCTGTTTGTGTTTCTTGAGCGACTTCTAAAAGGCTTCTTGTTCATTCTAAATTATTGATATTAAAATGAGCAACAGCATACTTTCCTGCTTTAGCTTTATTAACTAATGATTTAGCATTAATAAAATTTTCCATTATTCACCTCTAAATATATCCATAGATTATTACATCACTTAAATTATTATAACATGGCACATAATAGACCAATGACAAAAATGACTAAAGTTTATTAAGTTTAGTCATTTTTTTAATAAACTTTAGCTAACAAACAGATTTGATAAATCCTAGAAATAATGGATTAGGGCGAGTTATTCTTGAAGTGAATTCTGGATGAAATTGACTAGCTATAAAAAAAGGATGAACATTATCTGGCAACTCAACTATCTCAACTAAATCTTTTTCTTGATAGATACCACTAAAAATCAAGCCCTTATCAGCTAATTCCTGACGGAACTGATTATTAAATTCATAACGATGACGATGTCTTTCTTCTACTTGTTCTTTTTGATAAAGTTTTCTTGCTAAAGTATGTGACTTTAAAGTTGATGGAAAATTACCTAAGCGTAAAGTACCACCAATTGGTTCAATTAAAGAAACACTTCTTAATAAATTAAAAATTGGGTATTGGGTTTGAAAATCAAACTCAGTTGAATTAGCATTTTTTAATTGACAAACATTTCTAGCAAATTCAATACAAGCTAACTGCATTCCTAAACAAAGCCCTAAAAAAGGAATTTTATGAGTTCTTGCATAATTAATTGCTAAAATCTTACCTTCTACACCTCTTGGACCAAATCCTCCAGGAACAATAATACCCGCATAACTACCTAGTATTTGACTAACATTCTTATTAGTTAATTTTTCTGCATCAAGAATATCATACTTTACTTTAGTATTACAATTAAAGCCTGCAATTTTTAATGATTCAATCACTGATAAATAAGCATCTGTTAAATTAGCATATTTTCCAATAATAGCAATTTTTATTTCATTTTTAATGTTATCAATTTTGTTATTAATTATTTGTCATTCTTTCATATCTAAAGGATTTTTATTCAACTTTAATAAATTAGTTAGCAATAAATCTATTTTTTGCTCTGCTAAAATTAAAGGTACTTGATAAATATTTTTACAATCAGGAACAGATAAAACATATTCTTTTTGAACATTACAAAATAAAGATAGTTTATCTAGAATATATGTGGGAACTTGAGCATCACTACGACAAGCTAAAATGTCTGGTTGAATTCCTAAAGATAGTAACTCCTTAACTGAATACTGACTTGGTTTAGTTTTAAATTCACCAGCAGCACTTAAAAAAGGAATTAAAGTTGTATGAATAATAGCAACATATTCTTTGCCTTTTTCATTACGAATTTGTCTAATTGCTTCAATAAATGGTAAAGATTCAATGTCACCAACAGTTCCACCAATTTCAATAATAACAACATCAGCACTACTTTCTTGAGCAACCTTAAAAATTCGTGCTTTAATTTCATCAGTAATATGTGGTATTACTTGAACAGTTGTACCATTGTAAAGACCTTTTCTTTCTTTTTTAATTACTGTTTGATAAATTTTTCCAGCAGTAACATTTGATTGTGATGTAAGATTTTCATCAATAAATCGTTCATAATGACCTAAATCTAAATCAGTTTCTGCACCATCACTAGTAACATAAACTTCACCATGTTGATAAGGACTCATTGTTCCTGGATCAATATTGATATAAGGATCTATTTTTTGCATAAAAACTTTTAATTTTTTTTGCTTTAAGATTCTACCAACTGATGCTGCAATAATTCCTTTCCCCAAAGAAGAAACAACACCTCCAGTAACAAATATATACCTAGTTTCCATAACTTTTCTCCTAACTTTGAAACTCTTCTTGCAACACTTTTTTATTTAAATCAATATCTATCTCTTGATCTCCATCATCATAACTATCTTCAGCAATATAAATACTATCATCTTCATCAACAACACCTTCATCTAAACTAGATGTATCATCATCTAATATTTCTTCTGATAAATCAAAATCTTCATCAGTATCTTGAATAATTGAACTAATTTGTGACTTAATTTCCTCTAATGATACTTGGCTTCTTGGATATCATAACTTATCACTTTTTAAAAAGAAATGAGTATCTAAAATCATTCCTGTATAAAGGTTACCAACTACTTTTTCTTCTTGTTCAGGATTGATATTTAATTCTTTCTTAACATACTTTCAAATATCAATAAAACTACTCTTTTTATGTTTTTCTAAATATTTATAAGCCACTTCTAATAATTTCGTACGATTTTCCATCTTTTCACCTCAAATTTCATTTATATTCCCTACATTTTATTTGGTGCTGAAACACCAATTAATCTTAAACCATTAGCTAAAAGATACTTTATTGCTAAAGCTAAAGTTAAACGTTGTTCAGTTAATTCTTGATTTTCCATGTTAATAATTTTACACTCATTATAATATGAATGAAAAGTTTTTGCTAATCTTTGCAAATAATTAGTTAATAAATGTGGCTGATATGAACTAACAATACGATTTAAAATCAAAATATATTCATCAATTAAAATTAATAATTCTTTTTCTTTTTTATTAGTTAATAAATCAATTGATTTTGCCATATTAAAATTTTTAACTTGACTAACAACTTGATTAATTCTAGCATGAGCATACTGTAAATAAAACACTGGATTATCTTGGGTTTTACTTTTAGCAATATCAATATCAATATCTAAATGTGTTTCAGATGCTCTTGAAATCATAAAGTATCTTAAAACATCCTTACCAACACTTTGCAATAAATCTTTCATAGTAATAGCAGTTCCTGCACGTTTTGACATTTTTTGTTCAACACCATTTTGCACTAAACGAACCATTTGTGTTGGAACAATAATTAATTTCTTAGGATCATCTTTTAAAGCTGCTAAGCCTGACTTAATTCGAGCAACATAACCTGAATGATCAGCGCCTCAAATATTAATCATCAAATCACTACGGTGATGTTTAATATCGTGATAGGCAAGATCTGGCAACATATAAGTATATGTACCATCTGATTTAACAATTACTCGATCTTTACTATCACCATATTGTTTTGATTTCAACCAAGTTGCTCCGTCAAACTGATAACTATTATTACTATTTGCTAACTTTTCTAATACCTTTTTAATTATACCTTCATGATACAAACTTGATTCATAGAATCAAATATCCATCTTAACATCAAAATTTAATAAATCATTTTTAATTTCTTCTAGCATATATTTAATACCAAAATCAGCAAATATTTTTTTTGTTGCTGCATCTAAATCTTTTTGATAAAATTGTGAACCATATTTAGTTTTAAAAGCTTGAGCTGCCTGAATTATTTCTGAACCACGATAACTATCTTCAGGCAGAACTAAATTTGCACCACAAAGATTTTGATAACGAATAAATATTGATACTGCTAGGATATTAATTTGATTTCCTGCATCATTGATGTAGTATTCTCTTACTATTTGATAGCCACGATATTCTAAAACATTAGCTAAACTTGAACCAATTGCAGCATTTCTTGCATGCCCTAAATGCAATAAACCTGTGGGATTAGCACTAACAAATTCAATATTATATTTTAAGTTATTTTTTTCTAACTTACCATAAGTTTCTTTTTGTTCAAAAATATCAGCTAAAATTTGATAAAAACTAGTAACACTAATATAAAAATTAATAAATCCTGGTTTAATAACATCAATTTTTGCAATTAAATCATTTTTCTTTATTTTAGTTACAATTTCTTCAGCAATTTTAAACGGATTTTGATGATATTGCTTACCTAATTGTAAAGCAATAGTTGAAGCATAATCACCAAAATTATTTTTCTGCTGATTAATTTCTACACCAATCATACTTTCTTCAATTTGATAATTAGTTAATTTTAAAGCATCTAACAAAATCTTTTTTATAGTATTAATAACATAACTTTCTTTCACTATGAGGCTCCTCTTAAATAAAACACTTTTAATTATACTTAATTAATTAATTTTTTTAATTTTTTAACAACTGGTTAATAGCTTGATTAACTGATTGCATAAATCCAATTCTAATTAAAAAACGTAAAATATTCAATTCTTGATAACTTAAATTAATTAGTTCTTGATAATCACCAAAAATTTGATGATCTAATAAATTTCGTAACTTATCATTGATTTTATTTTCATCATCATCTAAATTAGCACCAATTAATTTTGCTAAATTAATATTTAAATTACTATTTTCAAAATTATCCTTAATAACTTGTGAATCCTGATTATCATAAATTTCAATTAATTTTAAATACAAACTTTGTAATAAACTTAAAGCATGAACAAAATTTTCTAATAACTCTTTTTCATTAACAATTGAATAATCACTTTCATTAAAATAATTAGTATTAGGTGCAGCTTCATATCTTGCTGCTTGACCACCTGGATTAATTTTTTCAAAATAACGTAAATATTCTCTTAAAGACTTTAAAATATCTGCCATTTCTTGATCAGTAACCCTAGTAGTACTAATTAATTTAATTAAACGTACTAAATTATGAAAATTAATTTGTTTTTTTTGTGCGCTTGGCTCACTATCAATATATTTTTTCAAACAATGCTTTAATTTTAATTCTAAAGACTGATAAACAGTAAATAATGTGATATGAAAATTATCAAAGCCCAAACCACGTTTAATATTTAAAAGTGCATTAACAGCAAACATATTAGCACGATCATTATCATTTCCTAATGCACTAGAAAGATTAAATATCCTACTAGAATTACTAATTAAAGTATTTAAAGTAGAAATAAATAATTTTCTTTCTGTTTTAGCTAAATCAATCTTTAATTCACTAATTGCTAAATCATCATTATATTCATCACCAATAAAAATATAAGCAAAAACAGCAAAAGTAATAACTACCTCATCTTTAAAATTCTTAGCAACTAAATTTAACTGTTCTTTTGTTTGTTCAATAACTGGTTTATTTAAAAGAATACCCAAAATAATTACTAATTCATTGTAATCAAATTGATAATGATTTATCTTTTCATAAAAGTTACTTAATGACATATCTAAAATTTTATTATCAGGATAATTAAAAATTTTATTCATACATAAAAAAATGTTCATAAATCTCCCTCAGTAAAAATTACAATTTATCAAACCTTTACTAGTCTTATTTTACACAATATAAGTATTATGGAAAACATTTTTTTATAAATTTAATAAATAAAATCTAAGATTTTTTATCTATCCAATAAAAAAGAATCTGCTCTTTTGTAGGATTTTCAAAAAGTTGTGAAACTTTTTCTAAAGGTAAAACTTCTTGATCAGGAAGCTGAATCATAATTGGATCTTTTTTTAAATCATAAATTGTATTTTTTAAAACCTTAACATCAAATTTACTATTTTTAGTTGCTTTTGTTGATAAAAAAAATTGGTATTGCTCTTGATTATAAAAAATTGCTTTTGCTCAAATAACTAATACTTCATCAATTTCATAACAAATAACATCTTTCATTAAATTAATAAGAGTAGCATCAGTTAACTCTAAATATTCAGATACACTAATCACTTCTTGTTTTAAAATTGGTAATATTTTTTGGATATCAATCTTTCATTGATAATTTTCTTGATCTAATTTAACTAATCTTTTAAAAAAGTTTTGCAATTTTAAATCAAAAAAGATACTACTTTTATGAAAATAAACTTGGATATACATATGAAAGCGAGTAATTAAATAGTTTTCAATAGCTGACAATGCTTTATAATTAAATAAAATGCCACTTTTTCTATCAATAATCATATTACTAATGACTCAATCTAAATCAATTGATCCATAATTTACACCAGTAAAATATCCATCTCTAGTTAAATAGTCAATTCGATCACAATCAAGTTGTGAGGAAACTAATTGAATTTGATATTTTGAGCACTGATTCTGATCTTTTTTAATAATGCTAACAACACTATCAATATTAATATGATATTTTTTTAAAATTTGATTAACTTCTGTTTTTTCATTACTAATGATAGCACAAGTATAAAATTCATGATTAAATTGATAATTTTTTTCATCATTCAAATTAATAACTTTTTCAAAAGCATGAGAGAATGGTCCATGACCAATATCATGCAATAAACCAGCAATCTTAACAATTAATTGTTCTTTTCTATCAATTAATTCAGCTCCACTAACTTCATTAAAAACCCGATTCAAAACATGGTAAACTCCTAAGCTATGAGTAAATCTAGTATGAGTTGCACTTGGAAAAGCAACTTGTGCTCCTCCAAGTTGACTAATTCACCTTAATCTTTGAAATTCCTTACTAGCAATTAATTCTTTAATTACTGGCTCATTGATATTAATATTTTTATGAATTGCATCACGAATAAAATGTTGATTACCTAATTTCTCATTAGCTTTCATAATAAACCCCTATAATTTTAAATTTTTAATTCTTACTAAGATTTTTTCTTTACCTAATAATTTAATTGTTTTTGCTAACTCTGGACCCTGCATACTATAAGAGCAAGCAATTCTAATACTCATAAATAGCAATTTACCAGTAATTTTAGTTTCAAACTTAACTTGCTGAATAGTACTTTCAATTGCTGCTATAGATCAATCATTAATTTTAACAATTTCTTTTTTAAAACTAGCAATAACTTTACTAGCACTTTCTTGATTACTTTTTAAGAAATCTTTAGCTTCTTTTGCCAGAATTGGTTTTTTTACAAAAAACAAACTAATCAACTGACTAATTTCAGCACCATACATTAATTGCTTTTGATAAATTAGTAGCATCTCAATTCATCATTGTTCATCTTTTTCTTTTCATTGATATTCTTTTTCAACAAAAGGATGAACAAAATTTAAGTACTGATCTTGAGTTAAATTTTTAATGTAATGATTATTCATTCATAATAGTTTTCTTACATCAAACATACTTGGTGCTTTACTAAAATAATCACTATTAAAAATTGCTATCAACTCTTCTTTAGTATAAATTTCTCTTTCTTGATGAGAACTCCATCCTAACAAACTAATAAAATTAAATAAAGCTTCTGGCAAATAACCTTGATTGCGATATTGTTCAATAAATTGCATTAAACTACCATCGCGTTTAGATAATTTCTTACCACCTTGATTAACAATTAATGTTAAATGTCCAAATTTTGGGGCTTGTCAATTAAAATAATGATAAATTAATAATTGTTTTGGTGTATTTGATAAATGCTCTTCACCTCGAAAAACATGAGAAATTTTCATTAAATAATCATCAATAACAACAGCAAAATTATAAGTTGCAATACCATTTGATTTAACGATAATAAAATCACCAATATCTTTAGTATTAAAGCTTACCTGTCCTCTAACTATATCATCAATAGTAAAAATTTTATTTTTTGGAGATTTTAAACGAATTGAAAAAACAACCTTATTGTCTAATCTTTTCTTAATTTCAGTAGCAGATAATTTAGCACATCTACCATCATATTGAAAAGAAGCTATATTAACTTTTTTTTGTTCTTCTTTCATTTTTGTTAAAACTTCATTAGTACAAAAACAATAATAAGCATAATTGTCAGTAATTAATTTTTTAGCATATTGACGATAAATATTTAATCTTTTAGTTTGTTGATAAGGCCCATATTTTCCTTCTTGATCAATTGTTTCATCAATTACTAGACCCAATCAACGTAAATTATTTAATTGTGATGAAATTCCATCAGCAATATTTCTTTCTAAATCAGTATCTTCAATTCTAACAATAAATTTACCATTATGATGCTTAGCAAATAAATAATTAAAAACTGCAGTTCTTGCTCCACCAATATGTAAGTAACCTGTTGGACTTGGAGCATATCTAACACGAATTTCCATGTTTCATCCATTCTTTACTTTTTTTTACTTTTCTTTTCTGTTTTTATTTTATCCTTTTTCCTAGACTTTTTCCATCCTGTCAACTTATTAGTATTAAGAGTTAAAGTAATTGTTTGAGTTTCATTAGGATCAAACTCTAAATTACTTGGAAAAGGAGTAGTTATTTCTAAATTTAACTCATTATTAGTTTCTTTTTTATCAAAATTTAATCACTGAATATTTAAATAATATAATTTGATGATGATAATTATACAAATAATAGAAAGCACAAAAAATATTGCAAAAACAATTCAAATTTGTTCTAGTGTCATTCAATGATGATAATAAAAACTAGCTGGAACGGGTGCTTTATTTGGGGCTATAATCATAACTGTATTATCATTCCATTGCTCATAAAATAATTGACCAACAAAATCAAAATAAAACCCAATTAATAAAACAATAAAACTTCCAGATAAAACAATTAATTTACTTTTTGGTGTACTTATTTTTAAAATAACTGATTGACTAAGTATTGCTGCAACCAATGCAAAAAAAGAAAATAAAGTACCTAACGTTGGTAATCCATAAACAGCAAAAGCATTAGAATAATTAAATAAATCTTTTCCTGTTCCTGAAACTTCAAAACCAGTATTATATAAACTAAGTAAATCAGTATTGCTTCAAATAAGACCTGTATAAACTAAATCAGAGCAAACAAAAATACCTAAAATGATATAAAAAAATAAAAACCAAACCGTTCTGTTTTTCATAATTTTCTCTCCATCCTAAAATTAAATATATCATTTTATGATTTTTTATTTGTTAATTTAGCATTTTGTTTTTTTATTTGTTCTTCAAATAATTTTTTTTCCTTTTTATTATTTGCCCTTTCCATGTAAATTTCATAATCAGTTGCCATAAAAGCAAAGTTACGACGCATAACTCAAAAAAATACTTGAACTCCAAGTAAAGAAATAACTGATAAAATAATAACAATCTGAGCAACTGCAATAGTAATTGAATTAATTTCTCTTTTTGCTTCATCACTATATACTTCAATATATGTTAATTGTAGTTGAGCATTTAAAACAACACTAATTACTAAAAATCAAAAACTAAAATAAAACATAATACTACTATGCTTTGGACTTTTATAAGCTTTTCTAGGAGCAAATAGTAATAAAAATCATGAAATAGTAACTAATATTAAATTAAGAATTGGAGTAAAGAAAAAATTAATATCATCTTTACTTGTAAGTTGAAATTTTTCATTTTTTGCTAAATTAATAATGATAAAAAAACTAAAAATATAGACTAGTAACCCTAAAAATCAAAATAATCCAGAATAGCTAAAATAAGCTATTCTTACTTTATTTTGATAAGGAATGAAAGGTTCTTTTTTATTAGTCCTATCAATCCTATCTTTGCTAAAATGAAAAAAAATTCCTTTCATTACTTCACCTTAGTTAGGCAATGCCTCAACAACTAAAATTAAATAAACTGCAGCAATAACTTCAAAAACTCAAACAATTAATGTGATTACAGAATAAAATAACAAAGTTGGGATTCCTCAGAAAAGAAAAGATCCAGTTAAAATTAAAGTTGATAAAATTAAGGTAATAATAGCCATAATACGAAACTGTGATTTCTTCTTTGCTTTTCTAGCAGGCAACATAAAAACTAAACAATCAATTAAAACTGATGTTCCAATATAAGCAAAAGCTAACGCTGATTGAGTTGTATTTAATGTAAATCCTAACTTATTCTTAGCAATCAAACCTATTAACAAAAGAATTAAAAACACAATACTTGCACCAACATGAACTATGGGTGCAAAAAATAAAATTACTCTTGCTTGTTTTAATTTTTTAAAAATGGCATCTTTATTATGAGAATTATTATGTGGAATATATTCTTCTCTTTCTTTATGATATTCAATTTGATTATTTTGTTTATTCATTTTAATAAACACTTCCTTATCTAACTTATTATCTTATTACATTGTCTTTTTAATTATAACAAAATCTTTATTTTACCTAATAAAATCTTCTATTTTTAAATTAAATATTAAATCTAAAGTAACAAATGTCACCATCTTGCATTTGATAATTTTTTCCTTCAATTCTCAACTTACCAGCATCCTTAACTTTTTTTTCGTCATTAAAAGTAACTAAATCCTGATAATTGTAAACTTCAGCTCTAATAAAACCTTTCATAAAATCAGTATGAATAATTCCAGCACATTCAGGAGCTTTCATACCTTTAATAAAAGTTCAAGCATGTACTTCTTTTGGTCCTGCTGTAAAGAAAGTAGCTAAGTTTAGCAATTTATAAGTTGCTAAAATAATTTGTTCAATTCCTGACATTTCAATATGTAACATTGCTAAATATTCTTGCTTCTCTATTTCATCAAGTTCAGCAATTTCACTTTCAACTTTGGCACAAACTGAAATTACTTCTAATCCTTTTGCTTTAGCATATGATTTTAATGCAATAAGATGTTTATTATTTTCATCTTGTTTTGCTAAATCACTTTCAGTAATATTAGCAATGATAATTAAAGGTTTAGCTGTTAAAAAATTAAATGGTTTAATGATTTCTTGCGCTTCTTTAGTTAAATTTTGATTACGAATCGCATTTGCTTTTGCTAATTCTTGATCAATCTTTTTTAATAAATCAATTTCTTTTAATGCTATTTTGTCATTAGTAAGTTTTGCTTTTCTACTAGTCTTTTCTAAACGATTTTTAATTACTTGCTGATCTGCAAAAATTAACTCTAATTCAATAACTTCAAAATCATCAACTGGATCAATTTTGTTAGCAACATGAGTGATATTACTATCTTCAAAGCAACGAACTACTTGACAAATTGCATCAACTTCTCTAATATTTGCTAAAAATTGATTCCCTAATCCTTCGCCTTTATGTGCTCCTTTAACCAAACCTGCAATATCATGTAACTCTAAAATTGTTGGAACAATTTTTTCTGGTTGAAAAACTTCTACTAACTTTTTTATTCTTAAATCGTTAACTAGACAAGAGGCAATATTAGGTTTAATAGTAGCAAAAGGATAATTTTCAATCAAAACTTGTGAGTTAGTAAGAGCTTTAAAGAGTGTTGACTTACCAACATTAGGCAAACCAACAATTCCTGCTTTTAACATTTTTTCTCCTTTATTATCTTATTTTGTTAGTTACTATTCATATTCATCTTTACTATGTTAACATAAAATCAACAATAATTAAATTTGATTTATAGATAAAAAATATTAAATAAATAATAAAACAAAAATTAATTTTTAAAGCCATTTTTTAATATTTAATCAATCAACTTCAACACTTCCAACAAATGATTCAAATCTTCAATAGTACTGTAATTGATAATTAATTTTTTATTTTTAATTTGAACTTTTGTTCCTAATTTCTTACTCAAACTATTTTCTAAGTCAACTAAATAAATATCACTATTTCTAAAAGTTTTCTTTG
>JBOFXA010000011.1:0-2039 GCA_051653845.1 Spiroplasma sp.
TATAATAATTAACTCATTCAATAATTATATAATTAACGCTTTATTGATGTCAATATCTTAATATGATTGATTGAAAGAATAATTTGGTAGATTGTGTGATATTTAGTTTGCATTTCTTCATTTAATGATTTTTAAATTCATATAAATTATATCATTACTTAAAATAAACATCTAAATTTAACTAATATTTGCATTCTTAATTAGTTCATTAGCTCCAATAATACTATCATTCTAGTATTCATTTTGAATATAATAAATACATTACATTCTTCTAATTGCTTTATTGATTTATCATAAACAAAACAAAATTATTGTTTTTGGGTTGCTAGTACACCATTGCCAATATTTTTCAGTATCTACTAATTGATAACCCAAAAATAAATAAAGCAACTAATACAATTCAACTGCTTAAGATTAATATTTCTACTAAACTAAATCCTTTATAGAATTTAAATTTAGTTCGTTTAATGGTCTTTAAGAATAATATTATTTATAATTATTCTCTTTTCAAAAGAAAAAAATTCATTTCTGACTTTTAAATTTTTGTGATATTAAAATTCATATTTTAATATTTACCTAAATTATTAATTATTGTTTTAACTGTTTTGATTAAAGTAAAATATGATTTTTCATTAGAGTTTTCTTTAATATTATTAATTTTATTTTCTAAATATTTTTTCTCAACTCATTTCATTTTTGTTTATCTTTAATTTTTCTAAAATTATTTCTAAAATCTTTATATTCAGGCATCTTTTGAAAATTATAGTTATTATTAGTACGTCTTAATATTTCATAGTCATTATTAATTTCTTTTAGAATAACAATATCAAATCCTACTTTAATTTCGCTATTTGCTTTATTTATTTTTTTTAGAGTTATTGCTGAAGTTGAATTTTCAATTTTATATTTTTTTTGCCATTGGTTTTGGATGAATTCAAAAAATTTATCTTTAACTTTTTTTGGATCTTTTCATTTTTTTTGATTTTTAAACTGCTCCCTACTAATTGATAAGATAAGGAAAAATCATCCATAAAATATTTTTTGATTTTTTGAAATAATTGATTAAACTCGGTTTTATAAGGCTTGGTTTCTTTTTTTGTTACATAATTTATATTATTCACAATAATCTAGTTCTCCTAAATTAATTCGAGTAAAGTATTCTGGGTATTCCTTACTTTCTTTTTCTGATAATTTATTAATACTATTAATAAATTCTTTTTTATAATTATCTGGCAAATATTGACATAATAGTTTTAAATTAGTTTTTAATTCATTAATATTTTTTTCTACTTTATCTCAAGTTATAAAATCTTTTATTAAAAGTAAATTATGATGCATAATTTCATTTCTTAATTTGATTAGTGGTTTTAATTCTGCTATTTCTTTTTGAGTTAACATCTTTGTTCTCTTTAAAAATCCAATAAGTTTTGAAAAAGTTATTTTATTTTCATTTTTAATGATATAAAAATATAAATTTGAAATATTGTTTGCCATTTTTCTTTCAATAAAGTTAAAGTTTTTTAAATTATCAAACTTATCAATGTCTTTTATATTTAAAAGTTTAGATCTTAGATGTTCCTCTATAAAAGCAAAATAACTGAAAAGTTTATCTCTTAATGATTTATCATGCCTTATATAAGATGAGATTTCTTTATAATTAAATTCTTTTTCATGAAATTTATCTTCAAAAATTTTAATTACATGCATATATAAATCTTTGCCTTTTATTTTAAGATAAAAATCTGCATCCTTGATATCTTCATTATTTATTATCATCATTTCTAAAATACTATTTTCTCTCATAAATCCCTGCTAATATAGAATTCAAATTTTGTTTGTTTAATCATTTTTTTAAGCAATGTTCATGTTAGTTTTCCTAATTTATTCATTAAAATCTGTGACTTAATTTTCTTTATATCTTGATAATTCCATAATAAAATAATTTAACAGTACTTTATTGGAATATAAGACAAGACTAACTATAAGTTCATTATAAAGTCTTCAAAATAATTACTCTCAATTAAAACATTACTTTCATT
>JBOFXA010000012.1:0-1521 GCA_051653845.1 Spiroplasma sp.
GAAGTAATTAAAAGAAATCTTAGTTTTGGTGCAAATGATCTTGTTGTTTTTCAGAATGAATTATATATTGGTACTTTAAATAAATTAGAGAAATTAACTAAAGATAATAAAATTGAAACAGTAGTAGAATTTAAAAAAAGTATTAGTGCTTTAGGTGAATATAACAATAGATTATATATTGGATTGTCTGGGGGTTATTTTGCAAAATTAAGTTAGACTTAAAATTTAGTTATTTATTGTTTTTAATGATGAAAATACACTTTTTAATTAGAGTGTATTTTTATTTATTGTGTAAATTAGTAGAGAATTTAAAAAATAGAAATGTTTGAGAGTTTTGCTATATTTTTAAAAGTCATAGTAAATATATTGAAGAAATCTAAAGTTTTATTAATAAAATTAATAAATAAAATAGATATTAATTTATTTATGCTGGGTAAGTTAAAATGAAACAAAGAGATATTTCTTTAAGTTTAAGAGCAATTAAATGATAACTTTTTTTGTTTTAAAATAAGTTTATAATTTAAAGTAAGACTTTATTATTAAACAAGGAGGGGTTTAAAGGGATTATTTTTCTTGTATTTTTATTAACTATAGTAAACAAATTTAATAAATATTTTTTGCCATTTTATTACATTTACTAATTTTAATAAATTATGAATGAAATAGGGAAGGTGGATAATTATGAAAAGTTTTTTATCTGCGTTAGATTTTTTGACTGTTCTAATTGGGTTTTTTATATCATCAGCAAAACCTAATACAGAAGCAAATAAAAATTTAAGTAGTAATAATTATCAATTAGTTGAGTTAGAAAAACAAAAAGAAACTATTTTATCTTTAGCTAAATATGATGGTGAATTATATATTGGTACGCTGAAGGGTTATTTAGTTAAAATGAATTCTGATGGTAAAGTTACTCAGATGCCAGTAAAAAATGAAGATAAAACTGACAAGAATATTATGATAATGAAAGAATTTAATGGTGTTTTTTATTTAGCAAATACTAATGAATTGTTAAAGATGAAATGTAATGGTGAAATTAAAAAAATTTATAAATTTAATAATTTTGAATTTATAGAATTTTTAGAAGTATTTAATAATGAATTATATTTTACTGTTTCATCATTGAAAGGTGAAAATAGTTTAATGAAGATGGATAGTAAGGGTAAATTTAGTAAAGTATTAGATTTTACACATAATTTTGTTCTATCAGAACTGAAAACTTTTAACAATCATTTATATTTTGTAATGTCAGATATTTTTCGTGGTAACAATATAATTTATACAATAAATATTAAGGGTGAAATTATAATAGTTAAAAGAATAAAAGATAAACGAGTAGATTATTTAATTGAATTTAATAATGAATTATATATATGTTTAGATAATGGTTCATTATTTACAATTAATACTAATGATGAAATAAAAGAAGTAATTAAAAGAAATCTTAGTTTTGGTGCAAATGATCTTGTTGTTTTTCAGAATGAATTATATATTGGTACTTTAAATAAATTAGAGAAATTA
>JBOFXA010000013.1:0-32382 GCA_051653845.1 Spiroplasma sp.
TATTAGACCCTAAACCTTCTACTTGTTTTAATAATTTAAGTTTTTCTTCTTTTGTATATCATCCAGACATAAAATGAACACCTCTATAAAGTTTTATCACAAAGTTATTTTTTTGTGTCTACTTTATTTTAGGTGTTCAAATTAAAAGTGTTTTTCTTAAATCTTTAAATTTTTCTATAAAATCTTAGCAAGGTTACCATTATGTTGTGTTAATAAGCTAACACTTTTTTGATAACTGACACCTTTAACCAACATGATAATTGCATTCTTACAATTATACTCAGCTTTAACTAAAATTCTAGCAATTGTCTCAGTATCAGCATTAGTAATTGTTGCAACAATATTGAGTACTCTAGCTTTCAACTTTTCATTAGTTGCAATAACATCAATCATTAAATTCTGATAAACCTTACCACACTTAATCATTAATGTAGTTGAAATCATATTCAAAACTAACTTAGTTGCAGTACCAGCTTTCATCCTTGTACTTCCAGCAATTACTTCTTGACCTGTATCAATTGTAATTACTTTTGTAGCATGTTCTTCTAATCCAGAATTAGCATTCATAGTTAACCCAATCCCTAGACCTTGAACTGCTTGACAATACCTTAAAGCTGATAAAACATATGGTGTTCTTCCTGAAGCAGTAATACCAATTAAAATATCATTAGAATTAAAATCAACTGCCTTTAAATCGTCAATTGCTAACAACTCATCATCTTCAACACCTTCTTGGGGAATTCTCAAAGCATCATTGCCACCTGCAATAATACCAAAAATTTGTTTGTTGCTAATACCATAAGTTGGTCACATTTCTGATGCATCCAAGACCCCAAGCCTACCAGAACTACCAGCACCAAGGTAAATTAATCTTCCACCTGCTTTAAATTTATCATAAATTAATTCAATAACTTTTGAAATTTCTTTTAGTTCTTTCTTAACAGTTTGAGCAATCAAAGCATCTTCATTGTTAATAATTGTTAAAATTTCATAAGTACTCTTCTTACAAATTTCTAAAGATTTAACATTTTGTTTCTCAGTATCAATTTTCTTTAAATCAACTATTTTATTCATTACTTTTATTCAACTTTCATTTCTTTAATTTTAATTCTTTCTTCTTTTGGTAAACGATAATATTCTAAAATTCAAAAAATAAAAATTCCAATAATTGTAATAAAAATAAATGATCATAATATTTTTTGTAATCGACTATATTGATTCATATCTTTTAAATACAATTGTTTTATTTTAGCAATACCAACAGTAGCAACTCTTGAATAAGCAAATAAAGTTATTAAAAGACCTGAAGTAATAGAAATAATCGCACCAGATAAGAAAATTATTACTGCTAAACCAATATTACCTGTTGTTGTTGTCATCATAAATGCTGCTAAGAATCCTGAAGGACCAAACATAGCATTTAAACCAAAATTCACTTTTCCTCATAGTAATATTGATCCTAAAAAAAAACCTCCAATTCCAGCACCAATTGCAGTAGTAACAAAAGGTTTAATTCTTGGTAGAGTAACACCATAAATCATTGGTTCACCAATCCCAAAGAAAGCTGGAATTATTGCTCCTTCAATTTGCTTTCTTAATAAACTACCTTTTTCAGCTAATAATCATAAAGCAACACCAACACCAATCTGACTCATACCTGCCATTGCTAAAATTGGAAATAAACCATTAACACCAGTTATATCAACTAACATTGCATAAATAGGAATAAATCCTTGATGAATTCCAAAAGCTACAGTTAACAAAAATACCGAGGCCAAAATAAAAGCACCTATTGGATTAGCATATAAATGAGCAAAGAATCATGAAATTCCTTGATACATATATCCTGAAATTGGAATCAAAAGAAAGAAATTAAGTAAAAGTAAAAAAAATAATGTCAGTGTAGGGGTCAAAATCGTATCTAATGGTCCAATCATATATTTACGAATTGATTTTTCTAAATAAATCCCTACAACAGCTGTTAGTAATACTCCTAGGATATTTCCTGAGGGATAACCAAAAACTAACTTACTATTTGTTATTTCGGGACGAAAACCAACTGTTAATCAACTTGATAATGGATCACTAATTCTAATTCCTAAAAAATTAACTGATATGTCAGCATTATTTGTGATAATGATTGGTAATACAAAACTAGCAAAAACTGGAGCATAAATAGTTGCTATCATTGCACCAATAACACCACTACCGCCAAAAATTTCTGCTGTTCTTCAGCCAACTATTATTAAGAAAGCATTTTTTCAAATATTTAAAAGTAAACTAAATAAATTAAATCATGATATTGCTGCTGGGGGAGCTGTATCAGTTGTAACTGAACCTCCATATGCTGATTGCATAATCCCTGCAACACCAGCTAAAATCCCTGCACCAATAAATCCAATAATCATTGGTGAAAAAATTTTAGAAAACTTAGTAAAAAATACTTGAATAGAGTTTTTTTGTTTCATTTGAATTGTATTAGAAGAAGGAATTATTGCACCATCATCTATAATTTGAGAATCATCAAGATTAATTAACTTAGTAAGGGCATTAGTTACTTTAGCTGCAAATCCTGGTCCTAAAACAATTTGTACTTCACTTACAGAAGGAGATAGAATTTCTATCACTTCGGGTAAAGATTTAATTTTCTGCAAGTCAATATTTGAATCGGGCTTAAGATTTAATCTCAATCTTGTTAAACAATTAGTACATGAAACAATGTTCTTTGCTTCAATAATAGCAACAATTTCATTTGCTATTTTTTGAGCATTTTTTTTCATTTTTCCCCCTAAATTTAATCATAAAATATTTTATTCATTAAAAACAATAAAAAATTCAATTATGAAATTTTATTCCAAAAAAAGTAATTTTAGTTCATTAAACAAAACTAATACTTAAAATTTACTTAATGAGGTTGCTTGTAAATTTTCTTTATAATAATTAAAGTCAGTTAATAAAAATTTATAGAAAATCATATCAAGACAAAACATTAAAGCTAACCTGCTACTAATAGAAACTGTCCTTAAAATAGATTCATTACTAGTAATAACTAATTTAAAATTAGCAATTTTACTAATAGTATTATCAGTTTGTTTTGAAATTGATAAGATTCGACTATTATTTTCTTTACAAATTAATGCTAATTTTATTAAGTCTTGTGTTTCTCCTGAATAAGAAATAATAATATTAAAAATGTCTTCATTAGTTTGTTTTGCCAAAAAATAGGCGTTATGAAAGTTATTAATAGCAATACAATTAAGACCTATTCTTAGAAGTTTTTCTTGAAAATCCCTAGCAAGATTATAAGTTCCTCCAACTGCAAAAATATTAATTTTTTTTGCTTTTTTCAACATAGCAATAATTTCATTTACTAATTTATCTTGTATTAAAAACAAACTAAAAGTATCTTGAATACTTTGAATGATATTATTATATGTTCTATACATAATATTATTATCCTTATAGTTAGAATTATCACTTAATTTTTGTTCAGTTTCAATTAAAGCATAGTTAAAATATTTAATTAAATGAGTTAGTTCCTTATAACCTGATAATTTCAAGTATCGAGTAAAACGATTAATTGTTGATAATGAAGAATAAGTTTCTTTTGCTAATTCTTTAATACTCATTTTTGGAATAGTTGTAATATTACTAACAATATACTTAGCAATAAAATAAAAGCGATGATTTTCATATAAACTAATCTGTTTAATTTCACGAATAATATCAGTTTGCATATTTTATCATATTAACCTTACTATTTGAATCTTTTTTAATTTTTTAAATATTTTATCATTTATTTACAAAAAAGAAAACTAAAAATTTTTACTTTATTAGGTTAGTTAATTTCTTGTTCTTAACATTCAAACTTCAAGTAATAATGTAACTAATAAAATAAATTAAAAGAACAGTAAATAAAGTTAAAGCAAAATACCATCACTCAAAAATAATTGGTACACTCAATAAAAGAAACTCAGAAATAATTGCTGCAATAACTCCTGTCAACATTGGAGCAATAAAAATTGAAAATAAACTAAATACAATTAAAATTGGAATTAATACTATTAAAAAGATATAAGAAATTTCAATTGTTGTATAACCTAAACTTTGCAAAATATTAATTAAAACTAAATTATCACGAATATTAATATTGCTAATAATTATGATAATCATAAATGATAAAATCATACTAAAGAATCCAAATAAAATAATTAAAGTTTGTAAACTATATTGCCTAGCTTTAAAGATATCCTTAATAGCATCAACATCATAAATCAACTCTAAACCTGGCATAATCCCTTTTTCTTGAAAATAATCACTATCAGAAATTTTAGATAAATCAATTCAATAATCATTTTTTGCACTAATAATTGGCAAATATTGATATAATTCACTATTAGCAAAATTTGTAAATTTACTATTAGCAAAACTTTCTGCTAAATTAAAATAACTACCAAAAAGTGCTTGATTTAATCATTTTTCAGGCATTAAAATTGTATTTTGTAATAAGTTTCGTGCTCCATCATAAATAACACCAATAACATATTTAGTTTGTTTATCAAAACCTTTATAGCAATATAAAACAGTCTTACCTAAATTATTACCATCTCCACCAATAATATTTTCTGTTTCAGTGATAGTAGAACCAATCATAGGAATAATTTTTACAGCCGCAGTATCAGGATTTTCAATATTAAATTTTTTAATTATCAAATTTCTAATATCTAAAAAATTATTATTTAATCAACCACCAACTTTGTCCATTTCTTCTAAAGTTAAATTACTAAAATCAGAAAAAGTAGTATTTTTAAATCCAGGAGATAAATACTTACCAGCTGAATCACTAACACTATAAACTATTCTTGAATTTCCTTGTAATTTTGATCAGTCACCATGTAAAATATTTGTATCATTATCATAATAATAATTATTTGTATCAATTGTATTGATATTAAAATCATGAGCATTACTAAAATTGAGCTGTGTATAAGGATTTTCAAATTTTGAATTATAAGGTAAAAGACCGAAATTAATCATCAAATCAGTTTCTTTTTCACCATTATAATTAGTTAAATAATCAATAAAATAAATATTTTGTTTTCAAAATGTTTGCAATTCAACAGGAAATTTATCAAAATTTGGTTCAACAATTTCTTTTTGAATTTTATACAATTCACTACCCATAAGATAACCATAACGAAAATCAACTAGTCTTGAATCTTTTGGATTTTCTAGTATTTTAATAATTTCTTTTCTAAGAGTTAAATATAATGATGGCTTTGATCTGATTTCATCAACACTGGCTTTCTTATAAATTAACTGATTATTATCATCAACAAAATTGTTAATAATATCATTATTAAAATTATATTTTGCTCCATACTTATAATTAATTGAAGTAAATTGTAATCCTAACAAATTATTAACTAACGCAACTGAAGAAAAAGAAAATAATAATAAAGTACTAGCAAATATACTAACAATAATAATAAAAAACATTTTGCCAAAACTACGAAGTGTTGTTGTAACTGCCAATTTATTGTAATAATTAAAACTTTTTGTTATATTTGCTACTAATGAACTATATCAAACATTAATCTTAGCATTATATTTATTTACTGTTCAACTATTGTTAATTAAAGTTAAGGCATTAACTTTTAATAAAAAAGCAACCATAACAAAGGCAATTATTAATAAAACAATAAAAGGAACAAAAATCACAAATAATGCTGATTGATAATAAAAAGGTCAACCATAAGTAATTAAAATAATTGCTGTACTATAAGTACTAACAATAAAATGACCAACAATAACTCCTAAAACACTACCTATAACAGCAAATAAAAGAATTGGAAAAATAGTCGAAATAACTAAAGAAACATTTAATTTTCATTTTGGATAACCATGAGCTTTTAAAATTCCAATTAAACGTTTATTACGATCAATCATTTTAAAAATTACAATAAAAACAATAACACTAACAACAATAAAAATTAAACCTAAAAAAATTACTGCAATTTCAATAAAAATATCTTTTAATTCATTGATATTTGTTCAAACAACAGCTTCTATAGCCTGAATTTTATAACTATTAGCAATATTAAGTGGATTAAGTAAAAGCATATTTTGAACAGCATTATTAATTGCTGAATACAATTTTGTTTTATCCAATATTTTATGATTAATTAACTTTTGATGAAAATACTGATAAGCTCACTGATTATCAATTTTTTCACTAATATTTTTTGATCCAACTTCAGGATTAAAAGCTTGAAAAAAACTCTCATAAAGATCAGCATAAGGATTACTACTTATTTTTTCAATTGTTGCTTGATTAGTAAATGCTACTGTTTGATTTTTGTTATTACTTTTTCCATAAAAATAATTTGCATTATTAGCTGCTAAAGCACTAGTTGCAAATCCAACAATATGAAATTTATAACCAGCAAAAATATAATTTTGGCCAATACGTAAATTATTTTCTTTAGCAAATTCGCGATAAATTAAAATTTCATTATTTTTTAAATTTTTTCAAGCAATATTTTTGTTAGTATCATCAACAATTATTGGAGCATTAACTTTATCTTTCTCTGATGTCTGAATAAAACTTAAAGTCTTTCCAGTAATTAATAAATCATTAATAGTATACACTCTTGATCAAGATAAATTATCACCATATAACATCCCCATAATTAAATATTGATATACTTTTCCTTGAAAAGCAATATCTTCTTTTTGATAGTTTCTTTTAGCATAAGGATATTTATCTTTAATTTCCTTATCATAAAAACTTAAAGCTTTATCATTAGTAATAAAAAAATTAGTTTGATTATCACTAGTCTTTGAATCATTTGGATCATAAACATAACTATTAATAATATCTGCTTGTAAGTTTACAAATTGATTATGCTTTTCAATTGAAGGGTAATTAAATGGAATACTTAATTTAAAATCAATAAAATTATGATTTGTTTTTTGAGCAAATCTTTCACCAACATGAACATTATCATCATTACTTTCAAAATAAAAACGATAAAGATATAAATTTTTTGTTTCATCATATTCTGGTAATTTCCTAATTTGAAAAGTAGCCTTAAGCATTTTTTCTTTGTCAATTCAATTTTGTTGCCTATATTGTTCAGCATAATTAATATTATCTAATCAACTATCACGAATTGAACCTTTTTTAAATCCTGCTTCAGGATAAAATTCAACTTCTTGATGAAATTCTCCTCTAGCAATATCTCTGAAATATTGATCATTAATATAGTTAGTAGCAAAATTTAATCCTAAAAATGAACTAGCCATGATAATAATAACAAGTCCCAATCCAAAAACTTGTACCAAACTTGTTTTTTGTTCTCTAATATAGTTTATTAGTAACTTGAACATTGAGCCTTGCCTTTCTTCAATTAATTCAACTATTTGACTTTTTTTGATAATTTATCCAAGGCTACTCTTGCAGCTTCTTGCTCTGCTTTCTTTTTTGTTGTTCCTTGACCTTGACCTAATATAATATTATCGAAATAAACAGCAACAATAAAAAATGGCATATTATTTTTTTTATTTTGCTCTAATAATTTGTAAACAATTGGAACACGTTTTTCATTTTGAGCATATTCTTGCAATTTTGTTTTATAATCAATAATACTATCTAAACTATTATTAATAACCCATTCATATAAAGTTAAATTTAAAATTTTTTTAACTGCTTGATTACCCAAATCTAAGTATACAGCAGCTAAAAAACTTTCAAAGACATCAGATAAAATACTAACTCTTTGTTTTCCACCAGTATTTTCTTCACCATGACCAAGAAAAAGATATTTTTCTAAACCTAAAGAAAGACTAGCTGCAGCTAAGGTTTCTTGTCTTACTGCTTTACTTCTTAAATTAGTAAGTTCACCTTCTGACATATTAGGATAATGTTTTCAAATAAAATAAGTAATATGGGCACTTAAAAATGCATCACCTAAAAACTCTAATCTTTCATAAGAAAATTCTAAATTATTTTCATTTGAATATGATTTGTGAGTAAAAGCTGCTTGATAAAAATTATTTGACTTGATTTTATCTGCTAATGACATTTTTAAAATATTCTTAATTTCATTGTCCATAACTTTTTTTAATTTCTCCTATAAAAATTCAGTCACTTGTTTTTTAATTTTATTTGTCACATCTTGAAGAATAGATTCTCTTAGCAATTTTAAAGTACTATAGTAAGATCTACTATCACTTGAACCATGAGCTTTAAAACAAGTCCCATCAATACCTATTAACTGTGCTCCACCAGTATTTTTATAATCAAAAGAAGTTTTAATATCTTTAAAAACTGGTACTGAAAGCAATGCTAAAAACTTTCTTCATAAATTCTTTTTATATGATTGTTTTAATAAAGTAAATATCAAAGCAGCCATTCCTTCAAGTGATTTTAAAACAATATTGCCAGAATATCCATCACAAATAACAATATCAACATCACCACTAAGAATATCTCTTGCTTCAATATTCCCATGAAAATTCAAAAAATTAAGAGAAGCAGGTGATTGAGTTAATTCTTTTAATTTAGCATAAGTTTCTTTGGTTATTTTTGGTCCTTTATTTTCTTCAGCTCCAATATTTAATAAAGCAATTGAGGGTCAAGCAACACTTAAAATTGTTTGACCATAAATATGCGCCATTAAAGCAAAACTAACTAATTCTTCAACAGTATTTTCAATATTGGCACCAGCATCTAATAAAAGTACTTTTTTACCTTTTAAAGTCGGCATAATTGGCATAAAAGCAGGTCTTTTTATTCCCTTAATTTCTCCTAGTAAGAAATGACAAATTCCTAAATAAGCAGCTGTTGAACCAGATGTTAAAACACCATCTGCTTGCTTATCTTTCACTAACTTTACAGCTCTAGCCATTGAAGACTCAGGTTTTCTTACTGCTTCTAATGGACCAGCAGTCATTGGAATAACATCCTTAGTAGGGAAAACTATTAATGCTGTAGAAATTTCTCCATCTTTAAAAATTTCAGATAAATGATTATTAATTTCTTTTCCATCACCAACTAAAATAATTTGCAAATCTTTAAATTCTTTAACCATTTTTAAAGCAGCTAAAATTGGCTCTTTACTACCATTATCTGAACCCATAACATCAAATGCTATCTTCATAATACCTCCATTCATTATATAAACAAAAACAAATATAAACAAATTATATACTTTTATTTAATTTTAAAAAATTATTTTTTTAAATTCAACTTTATTGTAATTTTAATATATAATATTTTTCATAACTGGTCAATTAAGAAAAATAAACAATAATTACTGCTGCAAGGTAAGCAAAGAAAATTGCTGGTACATTAACAAATCCAATATTATGATATAAAGGTGTAAAGAGAATAACAATACCAATTATAGTAATTATTCCAGTAGTACTATAACTGGTCAAAATGCAATACTTTGAATAAAAGGAACTTTTTGAATTCTTAATAAATGGAATATCAAAGTTTGAGTTACAATCCCAACAATAAACCAACTTGACTGAAACAATGCAAGATTATGAGAAGTAAAAACTTTTAAACCATAGCCAATAAATAAAAAAATTGTAATATCAAAAACTGAACTTAAAGAACCATTCCATAATGCAAAAGGAATAATACTCTTACTATCTCATTTTCTAGATTTGATAATAAATTGTGTATCAATATTATCTCAAGGAATTGTTAATTGAGAAATATCATACAATAAATTCTGCAAAAGAATTTGAATAGCAATCATTGAAAAAAGATAATCAAATTGAAACAATTAAAAGTGTTAAAGCACTACCAAAAGTAATTTTACCACCAACTACTCCTTCTTTTAACACATCTAAATCTTTTTCTAACAAAATAATATCACTAACTCCAACTCTTACTTTTTGTAGGGAATTCATTTAGCAAAAACTACTGTTTTTCCAATGATTGTTTGCAATATCTAAAGAAATATATAATTCATTTAACTTATTTATAACAAAAATTCAATGTTTAAACAATTAGTATAAATGTTAAAAAGCAAATGCTTTTAATTAATAATTTTATCCATAAAAATACAACAAAGATTATTTAAAAATGTTATTATTGAAATTAAAGTAATATACAAAATGAAAAAAAGGGGTGGTTACTAAATAAATTATATTTAATATATAAAAATATTATGTTCTAATAAATATATTAAAAAACGGTTTTATGAAAAATTAAAAGGTACATATAAGATATGATAAAGGTGTATGTTTCTCCTAGTTGTCTATCTTCAAAGAAAGTAATTCAATTTTTTGAAAAAAATAATATTCCTTTTATCAAAAGAAATATTATCCAATATCCGTTAAGTAATAGTGAAATTAAAGTATTACTACAATTAGCTCCAAATGGTGTTGCTGATATCATTTCTACTAGAGCAAAATTTATCAAACTTCATGCAATCAACATTGAAAATTTAAAACTCTCACAAATTTATGAAATGATTAAGACTTCACCAACAATTTTAAAACGACCAATTATTTTACAAGAAGATCAAAAAAGAATTCAAATCGGATATAATGAAGATGAAATTGAATTATTTTTAAGAAGCAATTTTGACAATCAGGATAATAATCAATGTAAAATATTTTAAAAAATAAAAAAATGGTTAGTTTTACTAACCATTTTTTTATTGTTCTAACATCCTTACAATATCTTTAGCTTTAATAATCCCTTCAATCTTACCTTGACTTAATAAATTATTGCCTCCACCCTTACCTTGAAATCATTTTAAAATTGTGAGCAATATTTCTTTAGCATGATAGTTACTATCAGCTAATTGCTTACTAATTGCTACTAAAATCAAAGTTTCATTGCTTGATGTTAAATGATTTAAAAAAATAACTACTAAGTTATCATAGCGATTACGATAGTGATCTGTTAAGTTTTTTAAACTTTCAATATTAAAATTTTTAAACTCATGAGTTAACAAATAAGTATTATTTCTTGTTAACTCTGGCTTTAAATTCAAATACTTTGCTTCTTCTTTTTGCTGTAGTTTTATCTGAACATCTTTTTGTCATTTACGAAAATCATTTTGTAAGAAAGTTAAATTTTTCTTAGCTATTCTTCAAGATGATTTTGAAATTACTAAGTTATCTAAAATTAAAAAATGTTTTTCAATTTTTTTATCTTGTTTGATTTTTACTTGAGTAAAATACTTTTCTTTTAATTTCTTTACAATTTGTTTAATTTCATTAATTTTTGTTTCTAAAAATTGAGTAATTGTTTTAAAACTAGTTAGAGCTTGAATACGATAACTTCCTGAACCTTTTGACTCAATATTAGTTACTAATAAGTCTTCAACTTCCTTTGTATTATCACAATGAGTTCCACCACATAATTCAATTGAAAAATCATCAAACTTAACAACTCTAACAATTGTTTCATATTTCTCACCAAAAAAAGCCAAAGCACCTATTTTTAAAGCCTCATCATGAGTCAAATGTAAAATTTCACATTGTGTTGCTGAAGCAATTCAACTTACTACTTGTTCTTCAATTTTAATTAACTCATCTTCTGAAACATTTTTAAAATGACTAAAATCCAATCGTAAATATTCTTCATTATTAAAACTCCCTGATTGCATCACATGAGTACCTAAAATTTTTCTTAGAGCAGCATGCAATAAATGGGTACCAGAATGATTTTTCCTTATATAATAGCGCCTTGTTTGATTAATTGTTGCACTAACAATATCACCTTTTGATAACCTACCATTAATATCTAGATAATGAATATTAATATTATCACCAACAGATTGAACATGCAAAACATTAGCATAGCCATCAGGACCACTAATATCACCAGTATCAGAATCTTGACCACCTTTTTCAGCATAAAAAGGTGTTTGATCTAAAATAACATGACCATTACTATTTTCTAAACTTTGATATTCCTGATTATCTTTAAAAAGAAAAATAATTTTAGCATCATTAATTTGTTCTTTTGAATAACCAACAAAACTTGATTTTAAAGGTAAATTAACTAACAAAGGATTTTGTTGTGTTAGAGCCTTAACATCGCCTTGAGCATTTCTAGCATTCTCTTTATGTTGCTCTAATAGTTTTTCAAATCCTTCTAAATCAATACTAACGTGATACTGTTCAGCTAATTCTCTGGTTAATTCAATTGGAAAACCAAAAGTATCAAATAATTTAAAAGCATTTTCTGCTGAAACATTTTTTTCTTCTGCTATCACTATTAAAAATAATTCTTTTCCTGAAGCTAAAGTTTGTCAAAACTTAATCTCTTCATTCTTAACTACATTAACTACTAATTCTTCTTTATCTTTTAATTCTTGATAGTAATCAGACATTTGACTAACAACAGTTGGAACTAAAAGATAAAGAAATGGTTTATTGATAGCTAATTTCTGACCATAAATTGCTGCTCTTCTAATTAATCTTCTTAAAATATATCCCCTATTTTTTGAGCTAGGAAAAACTCCATCACTAATAGCAAAAGTCAAACAGCGGATATGATCACTAATAATTTTAAAGGCAGTATTAATTTGATTTTGCTCTGGATTATTTTTAAAATAATTATTGACATCATAGCAATATTTAGTCAATTTCTCACATTTTTTGATAATTGCTTGAAATAAATCAGTATCAAAATTAGTTGGAACATCTTGTAAAATACTAATAATTCTTTCAATTCCAGCTCCTGTATCAATATTTTTTCTTGGCAAATCAGTATAATTATTGAAACCATCATTATTAAATTGAGAAAAAACTATATTTCAAATTTCAATATAGCGATCATTTTCAATATCATTAATTAATAACTTCAAACCAATTTTTTTTTTATCATATTTAGTGCCACGATCATAATAAATTTCAGTATTAGGACCACATGGTCCTTGCCCCATATCCCAAAAATTAGTTTTTCTTGTTCCTAAAATAATATGATCTTTACTAATTTTAACTTTCTTTATTCAAATATCATATGTTTCTTTATCATCTGTAAAAACAGTAACATATAACTTTTCTTTATTTAAATTTAACCATTTTTCATTAGTTAGAAAATCTCAAGCTCATTCAATTGCTTCTTCTTTAAAATAATCTCCAATTGAAAAATTACCTAACATTTCAAAAAAAGTATGATGTCTAGAAGTAAAACCAACATTTTCAATATCATTAGTTCTAATTGCTTTCTGTGAGTTAACTAATCTTAATGATGGTGGTGTTTTTTTGCCTTCAAAATAAGGCTTTAAATTAGCAACTCCAGAATTAATCCATAATAATGATGGATCATTATTTGGGACTAAAGATGCAATTGGTAGTATATGATGTTCCTTAGCTTTAAAAAAATCTAATCATGTAGCTCTTAGTTTAGCTGTTGTTCATTTCATTATTTTTTCTCCTTTTAATAAATTAAATAAAAAACGTTCCTAAGATTAGGAACGTTTTTTAAACGCGGTACCATCCTAATTCTTGTTTTTTATAAACTTAAATCTAAGTCTATAAAAAACAAACACTTAATTAAAATCTTCTGGTAAATACTAGGAACTTCTAATTAAGCAATTTAAGTGATTGCACCAAACTCACTCTCTCTAAAAATTAACTTAATTATACTTATCTAATAAGAGTATCTTATCCTAAAATATTATAAAATACAATAAAAAATTCCTCTTACTTTATTTTTAAAACTTACTATTATCCTCACATGCTAATACTTTTTTTTCTTAACAAAACTTTTTTTATGTTTCTTGCTTTTTTTCTTAACATGATGATTTTTTTCTGTAACTTTTGAATTTAAAATTGAACTATTTAAATTAAAATCAGTATAAACTTTACTAATATTTTCATTATTTCCAATAAATAAAATTTCATCATTTAAAAATAATTTTTCATCACTTCTAGGAATAATAACTCTACCATCACGTTTAATGGCAATTAAGTTAATATTATAATTACTTGGAATTTTTAATGTCTCTAAGCGTTTATTAGTTAAACGAATATTTTTAACCATAACATTAGCAATAGAATGTTTTTCATCAACTGTTGTTAAGTCTAACCCTAATTTTCAAATTGCTCTGTATGCTGCTCTTTTACCTGCTTCAATTTCAGGTAAAACAATATTGTTGATTCCAATTGCTTTTAGTAACAATTGATGAGTACTATCAACAGCCTTAGCAACAATATTAATTTCTGTACCATCATTATATTCTTTTTGTAAAGCTAAAATATGAACAGCAGTTACAACTGATGCAGCCAAATCTGAACCAACAGCAATAATAATATTTTTAATTTTATGAATTCCAGCATCTTCTAAAGCATTACGATTTGTTGAATCCAAAATCAAAACTTCACTAGCAATATTAGCTGCTAATTGAACACGATCTTCATTCTTATCAATTGCTAAACAAACTTTACCTAATTCTTCTAAAGTTGCTACAACTGACATTCCAAATTTCCCTAAACCAATGACACAGTAATCATTTGCAGAAGACATTATAAATCCCACTTTCTTTAAGAGTATTCTAAATCTATTAAGCAATAGTATTATTATACTAAAATTCTTAAAGAATTTTAATTAATATCATTGTCTAAAGTGATAGAAAATTATATTTAAAATTGTTTTTGAATTATCAATAAGAGAACTTCAAAATCTTTCACTGACAATTAAATAAATTAAAAAATGAGTTCAAGTCAAAACTTAACTGAACTCATTTTTCTCTATAAAACCTTTTTTACCCCTAAGTTTTATTACTTCATTTTTTCTATTTACTAATTTCTTAACACTAATTAACTTATTTGATTTTTAGTTCTCCTAAATCATTAATATCAAATTCTGATGATTTAATGAAACCTTCTCACCTAGCACTATTTTTATTAAAAACCTTAACTCTATCAGGTTCAGGTGTATAGAATATAGTGTTAAGTCCTTTATCAAAAGCAAAAGTACCAAATCTTTTTCCATTTTCACCAGCATTTTCTTCACCATTAAAAGTAAAATCTTTTACTTTTTTATTAGTAAAAATAAAATGGTGATACTTAGTGAAATAACTATGAATTGGATCATAATTAGATTTTGCATAATTTTGAAAATCAAAAAATTTAATTTTGTTATCGTCCTTATCTAAATAAAAGAAACCTTTTAATCCTTTTGCAATTCATGGATTTCTGTCATTAAGCATATCAAAACCATAAATTTCAAAGAATTTTAAATTTCAAGTTAATTTAACTTCACCGCTATATAATTTTGAATTACTTTTTGCTTTTAAAGTAATTGAGTTACTTGTTCTATTTGTAAAAATTAATCTAATTTGATTTAAATCATCTGCACCAAGATGGTCTAAAACTTGCTTAGTAATAACATCAATATCATTAGCATCTAAAAATCCTTCAATTTTCTTATCATCAACAAAATGAAAATTTTTAAACGCATCACTTAAACTAGGACGTACTGGTGAAACTACTTCAATTTTTAAAGTAGTAACTTGATTCTTTTTGTGACTATAATTGTAGTTAATTTTAGCATTGATAATTCCTGTTTTTTGTAAATCTGCATCTGATATTTCTTTACCATTTTCTTTAGTAATTTTATTTAAAGTAAAAAAATTATCTTTAAAAATTTTACGAACTCAAGCAGCTAATTTTTCTTTCATAAAAAAAGCATTTATTTCTTTTTTTAAATCATTAAAACTACTATTTATATCTACTACCTGTTCATATTGTGTAGCATTAATAGCATTAACTACCATTTCAATATTATTACCTGTTATTTGCTTAGTTTGTTTGCTAGATATAAAACTAGTAATTACTATCGTAGTTGGTGAACCAACTACTACCACAAAACCAAGAAAAGCAACTATTTTCCTAAAACTTATTATATTTGTCTTCATTGTTTCACCCTATAATTAATTCCCTTCCATTAAATTTTATTGTATTTATACTGCTTAAAACTTTAATTTAGTATTAAATTAATTTATTTGACTTACTTTTCCTAAAGAATCAATCCTAAATTCTGTTTTCTTAATAAGACCTTCTCAACCACGATTATTTGTCACATCAAAAACTTTAATTTTATTAAATTTTGGACCATCTACTTTAACTTTAACTTCTGTAGTAAAATTAAAATCTCTAAATAATTGATCAATTTGATCAGTTCAAATATCACCATGAATGGTAAAGTCTTTTTTTTCGTCATTTTGATTAACAAAATGAAAATGATGGTATTTAGAATTATCAGTTGGATCAAATTCGTTACGATCACGAAATTTAAAGTATCACACACAATCAAAATATTTAATTTTATTACTTCCACTTTCTAAATAAAAATAACCTTTTAATCCTTGTTTAACTCACTCATTCTTTGATATTGGATTTCTAATTTTTGCACCATAAACTTCAAATAACTTTAAATTCCAAGTTAAAGTTATTTCTCCTGCATATTTAGAATCTTCTTTAGCTTTCAAAATAATTGAATTACTTGTTTGATTTTCTAAAACTAAGCTAGCTTTTTCTAAACTTGAAATATTAAGTTTTGCTAAAACTTGCTCAGTAATAACATCGATATCATTAGCATCTAAAAATTTTTCAACATTTTTTTGATCTACAAACTCAAAATCTTTAAAAGTTTTAGCTAGTAAAATTTTCTTTGTTTGAACATTAATTTCTAAATTAGTAGTTTGATTTTCATGTTCTGCATAATCGTAATTAATCTTAGCATTAACTATCCCTATTTTAGCAAAATCATCATCTAATAATTTCTCACCCTTATTGTTAGTAATTTTATTTATAGTAAAATCTTCTTCTTCAAACATTTCTTTAATGTTTTCATCTAATTGGTCCTTAATAAAATCATAAGTAACTATATTCATTAATTCTTCTACCTTGTCACCAACCATAACATCCAACTTATAAATTATGCTATTAACTTTTTGAACTACTTTTTCACTATTGCTATGTGGTTGCTGTGAATTTGATTGCTTATTGCCACAAGCAACAACAGTTAAAGAACTTGGAACTGCTAGTGCTAATAAACCAATAATAGTTAATATTTCTTTCAAACTTGTTTTCCTTTTCATTTTTTCACCCCATATTCAAAAAACATTCTTATCTATTCATATTTTGTTTATTTATCGCTAATATGGACATGTGCTAAACAAAACAATCATTCAAAATAAAAACTAAAATTTGTTAGTTTAGAAAATTTAGAGTTACCAAAATTTTCTGCAATTAAATCAATTAAAACTACCCCTAAAATATATTTTTTCTATCTTTAATATAGAAAATTTGCTTAACTTAGACATTCTTTGAATTAATTTCCATGTTATAAATTGCAAATTACTTTCCTTTTTTATGAATATTCATTATTAAACTAATATTTTGATTTTCAAACTCTCCATAATCATAATTAATATGGACATTAAGAACTTTTTCTTTTTGCAAATCAACATCTAATAAGTCTTCATCTATATCATTAGTAATTCTATTTACTGTAAATAAATTTTTATTAAAAAGATTTTTCATAGCTTTACTTAATTGTTCTTTAATAACCTCTGATATTAAAGAATTTAAATAACTTATTTTAACATTAATTTCAATATTCAATTGATAATCAGTAATTTGATTAATTGCACTAACTACTATTGCATCAAAATCAGTTTCTAACTCTATTTGCTTAGTTTGCTTAATATTGCAAATAGCAATAGTTAAAGAACTTTGACCTACTATTGTCAATAAGCCCATAGCAGTTAGTATTCTATTCATACTATCCCTCCTAAACTCCATAGATACTATCGCATTTTTATTATACTTTGAGTTTAGTATTGCATGTCAAGAAGTATTTATAAAATTTATAAAAATTTAGCATTTCAAGTTAAAATATCAGTAAAAATGCTATCCCATAAATAAAAAAAGTATTTTAGCTTAAAATACTTTTTTCTAAAAAAAATTAAATTTTTGATTTTGAATTTTAATATTAAAGAGAATTAGAATTCTTTTAAACTACTATAAATTAAGAGAACTTTTTTTAAAATTACTAATATTCACCTGCTTTAGCAATTTCACCAAGACGAATAATCTCTTCACTAGTTAGTAAACCAGTTCCAGCAGGGATGATATTCCCTAAAATTACATTTTCTTTTAATCCTAGTAAGTTATCTGTCTTACCTTTGATAACTGCATTAGTTAGAACTCTTGTAGTATCTTGGAAAGAAGCAGCAGCTAAAAATGAATCTGATTCTAATGGTGCTTTCTTAATTCCTAAAATAATTGGTTTTCCAAAAGCAGGATTCTTTCCTTTCATAATTACTTTTGTGTTGATACGCTTAAATTCCTTAACATCAAGAATTTCTCCTGGTAGTAATAAAGTGTCACCACTATCAAAAACAAAAATACGACTCAACATTTGTTTGACAATGATTTCAATATACTTATCAGAAATTTCAATTCCTTGTAGACGATAAACTCTCTGCACTTCTTTAAGAATATATTGTTGAACTTCAATAATTCCAGCAACATCTAATAATTGATTGATGTTGATTGAACCTTCAGTTAACTTTTGACCAACCTTAACTTCCTGACCAACCTTAACTCTTAATTGAGCATTATACTGAGTCTTATATTCTTTATAATCTAATTCAGAAGCTACAGTAATTGTATATATTCCTTGTTCTTCTCTAATATCTTTTATTTTTCCACTAAACTCAGTAATTAAAGCAACAGCTCCCTTTGGACTAGTTATATCTAATAGTTCTTTAATTCTTGGTAGCCCTTGAGTAATATCTGTACCACCAGCAACTCCACCAGTATGGAAAGTACGCATTGTTAATTGTGTTCCTTGTTCACCAATTGATTGAGCAGCAATAATTCCTACTGCTTCACCAATTTGAACTTCACTACCAGTTGTTAAATTTAAGCCATAACATTTCTTACATACTCCACTGTTAGCTTCACATGTAAGAACTGAACGAATGTTAACTCGCTTAATGTTTGCAAGAATCACCTTATTAACTAAATGTTCAGTAATTAAAGTATCATGAGTTAGTAAAACGTTACCTTTTCTATCTAATAAATCACCTTGTAAGTATCTTCCAAATAAACGGTCTTTTAATGGCACAATAATATTGTTACGCTTAACATCAACAATGTCACTAATAATAAATCCATTATCTGTTTGACAATCATCTTCAGTAACAATAATATCTTGAGCAACATCAACTAATCTTCTTGTTAGATATCCTGAGTCAGAAGTTTTTAAAGCCATATCTGCCATACCTTTTCTAGCTCCATGAGTTGAAATAAAGAATTCTGAAACATTTAATCCTTCTCTAAAAGAAGATTTAATTGGCAATTCAATAACCTCTCCTTTAGGATTATTCATCAATCCTCTCATTCCTACTAACTGAGTAAAGTTACTGATATTAGTTCTAGCACCAGAATCTCACATCATAAAGATTGGATTGTTGATATCTTTCTTTAAAACATGCTCTAATTGATTTTGAATATCATTCTTAACTTTAGCTCATTTATTAATAATGTGATAGTGGCGTTCACGATCTGTTAGCATTCCTTGCTTATAAAAATCATAAATTTTCTTAACATAATTATCAGCTTCTTTAAACAATTTTTCTTTTTCATCATATGAAATAATGTCACCAGCAGAAATTGTTGTTCCTGAAACAGTTGAAAATTTAAATCCTAAATCTTTCATCTTATCTAACATTTCTGCAGTCGATTGTGTTCCATATAATTTAAAGTACTTATGAATAATATCTGCTAATGTTTTCTTTTTAAATGGCTCAACAATTTTACGATTTTTGATTAGTTCACGGAAGTTGACACCAAAATCAACTAAATCTGTTGAGTGATAGTCATGTAAGTCTGCAATATTTGGATGATTGATGTATGGCATATCAGAAGGGAAAATTTGATTAAAAATTAACTTTCCAACAGTTGTAATCAAGATTTTATTCTTATCTTCTAACTTAAATTTATTGGTACCAATACTAGAAACTCTAATACCAATAATTGCATGTAATGAAACATTTTTTGTTTCATATGCTTTAATTGCTTCATCAATATCTTTAAAAATCATTCCTTGTCCTAATTGATTTGCTTTTTCTATTGTTAGATAATAGTTTCCCAACACCATATCTTGAGTTGGTGTAACAATTGGTTTTCCATCCTTAGGACTTAAAATATTTTTTGAACCCAACATTAAATATCTTGCTTCAGCTACTGCTTCTTTTGTGATTGGCACATGAATAGCCATTTGATCACCATCAAAGTCAGCATTAAAAGCAGGAGTTACTAAAGGATGCAAACGAATAGCCTTCCCCTTAACTAACTTTACTTCAAAAGCTTGAATCCCCAAACGGTGTAAAGTTGGCGCTCTGTTTAATAAAACTGGTCTTTCTTTAATTACATCTTCTAAATTATCTCAAATTCTTTCATCTTGATTGTCAATTAATTTTTCAGCAATCTTAATATTTGAAGCAGTCCCATTAACAACTAATTTTTGAATTACAAATGGCTTAAATAAAATGATGGCCATATCTCTTGGTACGCCACATTCATACATTTTTAACTCAGGACCAACTGCAATAACGCTTCTTCCAGAATAATCAACACGTTTTCCTAAAAGATTTTGTCTGAATCTTCCTTGCTTTCCTTTTAAAGTTGAAGTAATTGATTTTAATGGACGCTTATCTCTTCCTGTTACTGGTCGAGCTTTTCTTTCATTATCTAATAATGCATCAACAGCTTCTTGCAACATTCTTTTTTCATTATTAATAATTAAAACTGGCGCACCCATTTGCTTAATTTTCTTTAAACGTTCATTACGAATGATAATTCTACGATATAAATCATTAATTTCTGATGTTGTAAATCTTCCACCATCCAATTGAATAATTGGACGAATATCAGGGGGAATTACTGGAATAGCATGCATCACCATTCATTCTGGCCTATTACCTGATTTTAAGAATGAATCAATCACATCTAATCTTCTCATTAATTTTCTTCTATCAGTTTGTGATTTTTTATTAGTTAGTTGTTTTTTAATTTTGTTAAATTCTTTTTCTAAATCAAGGTTTTTCAATAAATATTCAATAGCACTAGCACCAATCCCAAATTTAATATCAGTATGTTTAGCAATAAATTGTGTGCATTCATCCATTGAAAATGGTCTACTTAAATCAAATAAACTTTCAGCTAAAATCTTTGCTCTAGTATGAGCAAAAGAATTTTCTTCTAAATTATCTTTAATTTGTAAGACTACTTTGCGTAAACGATTACGAGTTTCAGCAGCAGATTTAACTGAACCAATATCAAGCAACATTTTACTTCTAAAAATTTTACTTAATCCCGGATCTAGAACAATATATGAAACAAAATAAGCTACTTCTTCTAAATCTTTAGCTTTCATATCAATTGCTAAAGCAATTCTTGATGGTGAAGCTTTAAGCATTCAAATATGAGTTACTGGTTCTTCTAATTCAATATGTCCTAAACGTTCTCTTCTAACAATTGCTTCAGTAATTTCAACTTGACAACGTTCACAAACCTTACCTTTATTCTTAATTTTCTTATACTTACCACAAATGCATTCATAATTCTTAATTGGCCCAAAAATTCTAGCATCAAATAAACCATCTTTTTCTGGTTTTAAAGATTTATAGTTAATTGTTTCTGGCTTTGTAATTTCTCCATGTGATCAACTACGGATTTGTTCAGGAGAAGCTAAAGAAATTTTAATTGCACGATAGTGCTTTACATCATTATTAATATTTATCATCTTTTTTCTCCTAAACTAACTTTACTTCAATAAAGTTATTCTGTTCAAAATTTTCTTCTAAAATAATTGCATCATCATAAGCAATAATTTCTTGTTCTTTACCCTGACCATCAATTAAAGTTACATTAATTCCTAATCCTTGTAATTCTCTTGTAAGAACATTAAATGATTCAGGTATTCCTGGCTTAGGAATCTCTCTATCACGTAATATTGCTTCATAAGTCTTAATTCTTCCTTTAATATCATCAGACTTAATAGTTAGAATTTCTTGTAAGGTATGAGCTGCACCATAAGCTTCTAAAGCTCATACTTCCATTTCTCCAAATCTTTGACCACCATTTTGAGCTTTTCCACCAAGTGGTTGCTGAGTAATTAATGAATAAGGTCCAACATTTCTAGCATGTAATTTATCATCAACCATGTGAGAAAGTTTTAACATGTACATAACTCCAACAGAAATTTTGTTATCAAATTTTTCTCCAGTCAGTCCATCATATAAGTCAACCTTATCAAAACCATTAAATTTTGCTTCTTTCATAATATCTAATAAATCACTGTTTTTTAGACCATCAAAAACTGGTGTTGCTACTTTAATTCCTAATTTCTTTGCTGCCATTCCTAAATGAAGCTCTAAAATTTGGCCAATATTCATTCTTGAAGGAACACCCAATGGATTCAACATGATATCAATTGGTGTACCATCTTCTAAGAATGGCATATCTTCAACTGGTAAAACTTTTGAAATAACACCTTTATTTCCATGTCTTCCAGCCATTTTATCTCCTTCACGAATTTTACGCTTTTGCACAATGTAAACATGAATAATTTCTTCTACTTCAGAAGGTAATTCATAACCATCTGTTCTAGCATAACGTTTAATACTTTGAACAATCCCAGCCCCACCATTAGGTACTCTTAAAGAATTATCCTTAACATTACGAGATTTTTCTCCATAAAGAATAGATAGTAATTTTTCTTCTGGAGTTGGTTGAGTTTGACCTTTTGGTGTTACTTTTCCTACCAAAATGTCTCCTTCTTTCACTTCTGTTCCTACTAAAATAATCCCATCATCATCAAGATATTTTCTTGCTTGTTCAGATGTATTAGGGATTTCTCTTGTAATTTCTTCTCTACCCTGCTTTGTTCTTCTTCTTTCTAAGGTATATTCTTCAATATGGATTGATGTGTAGACATCATCTTTTACTAATCTTTCACTAATAATGATAGCATCTTCATAGTTGTATCCATTTCAAGTCATAAAGCCAACAATAACATTTTGTCCTAATGCTAATTCACCATTTTTCATTGATGGACCATCAGCAAGAATTTGTCCTTTTTCAACTTTATCACCAATCTTAACTAATGGACTATGAGTAATTCCTGTTCCATAATTACTACGCTCAAATTTACTTAACTCATAAGTATTTACTTCTTTTTCACCCTTAACAATAATCTCATTAGCATCAACATAAGCTACAACCCCAGTATTCTTTGCTAAAACTGCTAATCCTGAATCTCTTGCAACAGCATATTCAACACCAGTACCAACAATTGGTGACTCTGGTTTAATTAATGGAATAGCTTGACGTTGCATATTAGCTCCCATTAAAGCACGGTTAGCATCATCATTTTCTAAAAAGGGAATACAACTTGTAGCAATTGAAACAATTTGTTTTGGTGAAACATCAATAAAGTCAACTTTATTTGGGCTAACAATAATATTTTGACCATTACTTCTAGCAATAACATTCTTACTTTTAATAACATTATTATCATCAAGTTTAATATTAGCTTGTGCAATAACATAATTTTTTTCTTCTCCAGCAGTTAGATAAAGTACTTCATCAATTACTTTGCTATCAATTACCTTACGATAAGGAGTTTCAATAAAACCATATTGATTTACTCGAGCATAAGTTGCTAAGTTACTAATTAATCCAATGTTTGGACCTTCAGGAGTTTCACTAGGACAAATTCTACCATAATGAGAATAATGCACATCTCTTACTTCTAAACTAGCACGTTCTCTAGATAGTCCTCCAGGGCCTAAAGCAGTTAATCTTCTTTTATTTGCTAATTCTGCTAGAGGATTTGTTTGATCCATAAATTGTGATAATTGTGATAAATTAAAAAATTCACCAATTACAGCTGTTAGGGGTTTGTTGTTAGTGATATTAGTTGGCTTGATACGATCAATATCAGTTATTGCCATTTTTTCTCTAACATTTTTCTCAATTCGTCCCATACCAATACGGAATTGATTTTGCAATAACTCACCAACAGTTCTAATTCTTCTATTTGATAAGTGATCAATATCATCTTCACTACCAACACCACGAATGAAATTTAAAATATATGATAAAGTTGCTACAATATCAGCAATATTAATATTATCATCATAACAACTTGGATTAACACTAATAATGTTAATAATATTATCTTCTGTATAATTAGTGTTATCTTTATAAATTTTAATTAATTGTAGATAATACTCTCCTTGAGTACCATCTAAAAAACTATTTAATGGAACCAAACAAGCACCATTACTAAAAGTTTGTCGCAATACTTCTAATTTTTCTCTGTCAATTACAGTATTTTTCTTAAATACTAAATTACCATCAACATCTCTAACATCTTGAGCAATTGTATAATTTAAAATACGATCAGCAATTGATAATTTTTGAATTAACTTATATCTTCCTGCTTTTGTTAAATCATATTTTTTACGATCAAATAATAAACTATTTAAAAATTTAACAGCACCATCAATACTTGCAGTTTCTCCTGCTTTAATTTTTTTATATACTTCTTGAACAGCATCTTCTCATACTTTATGTTCATCATATTGATAAGTATTTAATAAAATTTCATCATTACCAATGACATTCAAGACATCAGCTTTTGATAGACCTAATGCTGTTAGTAAAGTAGTTACTGGAATTTTTCTTGACTTTTCAATCTTAACTTGAATGATTTCTTTTAAAGCATTCTTATTACGAATTAACTTGTTACGTTTGGTATCTGTTTCTAATTCTAATCATGTTCCTCTTGAAGGAATTAAGTCACCAAAAAATTTCTTCAAACCTGTCTTTGAATCAATTTCAATTTTAAAATAAGCTCCAGGAGAACGTACTAATTGTGAAACAATTACTTTTTCACTACCATTAATGATAAATGTTCCTTTATCAGTCATTAATGGAAAGTCTCCTAAGAAAACATCACCTTGTCTATTTAATGTAAAATCAACAATTAATTCTTGTTCATTTCTTTCCTGGACAATAATTTCAATATTAGAAAAATCACCATTGCTATGTGGATGCTTTTCTTCAAAATAATATGTGTTACCACTAATTTTTGGCTCTTTAATGTTAGTAATATTAAATTGAATTTTAATTCAATTAATTAAATAGTTTAAAATATTTTCTTTTTCAGAAATTGGTAATTTACGACTAGTATCTGAAATTGCTAAAGAAAGAATAGTATATAACGGTGCTTCATAGTTTTTTGATTCATTCTTAGCTTCTTTAATACTTCTTCTAGGATAACGAAATTCTCATCCTAGTAAAGAAAGAATAATACGATTGTCGTTATCTGTAATTGGAAAAATATCATCAAATACTTCTTGAATTCCTTTTTTAATAAATCAATCATAAGTATCTCTTTGAATTGCAATTAAATCAGGTAATTCTAAGTTTCCAGAAACTTTAGTATAGTCTCTTCTTGTTGCATAATGTCCAAACTTTTTTGTTGTGTACTTCATTGGCCAACTCCAATTCGTTTATTTGTTTTTAAATAGTTGTTTGCTGTCTTCAATGAAGAAGAAAAAACAAACAATTCTACATAAATCATTTATGTAAATTAATCTATAAAGTACTTTTGTAATAATATAGATAAAAGTAGAGAAAACCAGCCTATCCAACTGGTTTTTTCTTTATTAAGTTTTTTAACAATTATTTAATTTCAACAACTGCTCCTTCTTTCTTAAATTCATCTTCAAGTTCTTTTAACTCATCTTCTGAAACATTTTCTTTTAGCAATTGTGGTTTTTCAGTAACTGCATCGGTTAGTTTCTTAGCTGACATTAAATCCATTCCTAACTTGTCTTTAATTAATTTAATAACTTTAACTTTAGTAGGTCCTACTTCTTTTAAGTAAATTGAACTTGCTTGTTTTGCTTCTGATACTTCTGATACTCCTACTGTTGGACCTTGTGCTACAACTGCTGGTGTAGCTGCTACACCAAATACTTCTTCAATAGAAGAAACTAATTCTTTTAATTGAAGACTACTCATTGTTTTAATCTGTTCAATAATTTGTTTATTTGTTAACTTTTCCATTTTCTTACTCCTTATTTTAGTATTCTATTATATTTTTTTTATATTTAATTCTGATGCTTCTTTTTTTTCAGCCACTGCTTTAATAGTTGCTGCTAACTTTTGAACAGGTGCTAATAAAGAATTTAACATCATAGATAATAAGATTTCTTTTGGTGGTAGTGATGCAATAACAACCAATTTTTGATAATCAATTACTTGATTTTCAAAAATAGCTGCTTTAAGTTTTAGTAATTTATTTTTCTTAGCAAAATTAGCTAAAATCTTAGCAGTATTTAAATCATTTTCAAAACCAAAAACAAAAGCATTAGGACCAATTAGTTCTTTTGACAAATCTAAATACTCAGTATTTGCTAAAGCACGATCAAATAAATTATTTTTATAAATTTTAATTTCTGATCCTGCTTGACGTAATTCTTTTCTTAATTCACTTAAAGCACTAACATCTAACCCTTGAAATTGAACAACGATTGTTGTTTTAGCTTTTGCAATTGAATCATGAATTTGATTAATTATTTTTTGTTTTTCAACCATTGCTGGGCGCATCAATACACCTCCTTCTTTCTAGAATTTCAACTAGACTAATAAGCAATGTAAAAACTCGAGTAAACCCGAGTATTAATTACCACATAAAGAAAACATGGAAATTTACCTGGGCAACATAATTAAGACACTTGTCCGTTGCTGTCTTAGGCTTATTTTCTAGCTAGAATATTATATTATATAATACTAAAAAATACAATATAAAATCCTTAAGAAAATTTTATTTTACAATCAAATTTTGATTAAAATAAAATCAGATTCATATATTAATATGATTTAGTATTATTTGTGGTTGAATAAAGTATTTTACGGATTAAAATTTTTGACAAATAAATTACTTATCAAAATAACCTTTTCAATTCTTATATATTATAACATTATATTAAAAAATAATTCTAGAAAAACTAGAAAAATTTTATTTTTTTATATTATTTTTTATAATTATTAGTATATATTATCACAAACTAGGTAGTCTTTTCTTAACAGTTTAATAACTTTTTCAATAAAAATCTTTAATCATTTTTGTTTCTAATTGATATTGTTTTTTAAAAAAAGAAATAAAATTTAACTGATTAATCTCAGTAACTTTTAGAAACAACATATTTTCAAAACTTTGATAGTTAAAAGCTTTAGAACCATAACCTAACAGCCACTTAACAACATGAGAAATATCACCTTCAACATTAACACCAATATTTTCTTCTAAGCTTTGATTTTCTATTCCTAAAATATTTTTAGCAAAATAATTTATTATTTTTACTAATTTTTGCTCTTTTTCTGACTTAACAATAAGTTGTCTTAATTGATTGATTAGCTCACTAGATTTTCCCATTTCAAATGTTTTTTTATTTTTTTGATAAATTTGAGTTTTAGAATCAAAACAAATTTGTTTTAAATATCTAACAGCATGAAATTTATCTAAGACATAAGTAGCATTTGATCAATAATTATAAGCCTCTCTAATTCATGGTGCACCATCTCCACCAATGATGACCTTAATATCATCAATGTTAAAATAAAATTTTCTAGCAAATTCTTTTAGTACATTCATAAATTTTGCGGTATTAATTTTCATGCTAATTGGTAAGATTTTAAAATAAACTCTTTTATTATCAAGTACTTTTCTTTTTTCTGTTGATAAATTTTGATTATAGCCAGTATGAAAGGTGACTAATCTAATTCGATACTTTTGCATCTTATTATTTTTTCTAAGTCTAATAAATGTTTCATCCATATTAACATAAAGATATTTAGGAATTTTTATTCTAACAATATTTTTTGCAAGTTCTTCAAACGAATTTTGAAAATTAAATGAATTGATAATATTACTAATAGTTGCTCTAGTAAGTGAAACAAAAGCAAACATATCACAAATATCTCTTTGTCTTTTACCTGTAGCAATCTGTTCTAAAATTTTAAATTTTAAGTGACTAGTAACCCTACTATATTTCTCTATTTGTAAGTTTTTATCTGCTAAAAAGACATAATGATATTTTGTTTTATTTCAATATTTATAAACTCTTCTTTTAAAAGTTATTGGGCCATAAATTGTTATGATTGTTCTTGATTTAAAACCATCGGGTATATAACCTCTACTTTTTCTTCATGATGATAAAAATATTTCTTGATCAATATTTTCAAAATAAAATTTTAAATCATTTCTAATTTTAGTTAAACTATCTTCTTGATAATTTTCAAAAAATAAATACTGATTAATAAATTGCTTTGACTTTAATTTTCCTATATTCATTACTTTACCCCTAGCATTTCATGGGAAAATTATAACGCTAATAACCAAAAGAATAAAATATCTTTTTAAATTAAAAAATCTAACCAATAAAAAAAACACTTATTTTGCATTAAATAAGTGTTATATTTTAAGAATCAAAATATTGAATTTTAATATCATAATAGTAATCTTTTTGAAAATTAATTAAATTTATCTTTTTCTTTTTATTATCTACTAATAATGGTTTATAAGAATTAATTTGATGTCAAGGAGTTAAATTAGCTTTAAAAGGATTTTCTTTGGCATAAAAAACAATTGCTTGATTAGTTGATAATTTCATTAAATCGCTAGCTAAAATCAAAGAATGTCCTTTCAAAGTTTCTGATTGACTTTTTGTTGCATTGCTAACACTAGTTGAGATTTGCACTACTGTAGCTTCACCAATCATTTTACTATATTTTTCTGCTGTATTTAAATCCATTGTTTGTAAGAAAAGATGTAAACTGCAATTAGTAAAAATAATATTTGCAATTTCAGCACTATATCTTTCTTTTAACTGCTGTAAATCTTGTAAAATTAATTGAAAAAAGATATTTCTACTACGAGAAATAGTTATCATAGTTTCAATATTGGAAATTACTGGTAAGTTAGCAAACTCATCACATAAAAAATAAACTGGTCGAACTAACTTAGCCCCTTGATTCTTATTAGCTTGAATTACTAAATATTTATAAAGTTGACTAATTAATAAACTAATAAAGACATAATAATTTTGATTTTCATCAGGTACAACAATAAATAAGGCAATTGGCTTATTAATAAAATCAATAAAATTTAAATCATTATTACAAGTAAGATTACGAATAAATTCATTTTTAAATAAGGCTAAATTTGTTGACATTGTCATTAAAATACTAGCTAAAGTCTTTAATCCTGATTGCAGTACTTGATTAGCTGTTATTTTAGCAATACTTGTATCTGGAAACCCTTTAAATCATTCATTCATACCTTTTCCTAAAGAAGCAATGATAGCAACAGAAGCTAAATTAAATTGTCTAACTGGTAGATATTTATCTAATAATTGACCAATTATTTTACTATTTTTAGCATTTTCTTTAGTTACTAATGCTTCAGTATTTTCTAAAATACCTAAAATTATTGCTTCAGTAATTAAAGCACCAGAATCATTTCAAAAAGGATCTGCTTGCTTCTTATTAACAAATAAAGTTTTACTTAACTCTTGAATATCAGTTTGAATTTGGACTTTTAAATATAATTTTTCTTGTTGATTAGTAGTAAATAACATTAATTTAAACTGATTATATACTGATTGTAAGGGATTTCAAGCAATACTTTCTCTAATATTACGTAAATTAAGTATTTTAACATCATAACCTTGTTCTTTTAATAAATTAGTCTGACTTTGATATAATTCACCTTTAACATCAGTAATTACCATACTAGGTTTAATTTGACTTTTAGCATTAATACTAATTGTTGGCAAAACTATTCCTTGAGTCTTACCACTTCCTGTTCCTCCAAGAACTAAACTATGAGTATTAGTTTTAAGATTATAAAATAATTTATTTTTTATTAATTTACTATTTACAACAAATCCATGTTGATTAAAAGCATCTTCTATACTAACTAAAGGATATAATTGATTAATCTCTTTTTTACTTAATCACTTAGCACTTCCATAATCATTTTGTTTACTTGCTCTTAGACCTATCTTTTGTTTCTTAGCAAAACATATTTTACAAGCATAATATAGATAATTTACTAAACTTAATAAAATTGCTAATAAACTAATATATAAGTTACTAAAACTGTTATTCCAATATCTTATTAAATTAAAATTAAAATCACTATACTTAATAAAATTAATAACCATTCCAATAATTGTTACTAATAAAATAAAAGTAATTGGTAGAATAAGCAAACCAATAATTAATCATCATTTGTATTCACTAATTTTTTTCATAACTTTTCTCCTTTAACTTTTTGTTAGTACTATTCTAATTCATATCCATTCCTCTAACTAATTATGTAATATAGTTTTGCTCACCAATGAAGCTAAAATTATCTAGAATTCTTAATTTTATTTAAGGCCTATATATGGATAAAGCCGCTAAGCTAAAAGTTCTTTTTTTATTTTTATATAAAGAAAAGTTACTAAAATCCTTCTTGTTCTTTTTTATTAGCCTCAATATTGATGCAATGACGTTCATAGCCAGAAACAACAAACAAAGCTTGACCTTTCCCTGCTCGTGCAATATAGTCTTTCTCTGCTGCTGTTAATCCACCATAACTATGATACAAGTCAGCAATATCTTTTAAGTCTTGAGGAGCAAGATTTAAAATCAAAGAATATTGCGTATTATTAATCATGGCTGTGGTTTTCTTTTTAATTTCTTCACTACCAGTAAAATCATTTAAGTTTTGAGTAGTAATAACAATTGCACCATGATACTTTCTAATTCGCTTAACCATTTGATACATAAAATTTAAAGCTGCTGGATTATCCTTATCAATTGCTAAATGAGCCTCATCAACAATAATGACAATTTCATTATTGGTTTTAAAACGATTACGCTTTACTTCAGCTTTAACTACTGCAAGAACTAAATGCAACTGTGCAGCTGTTACTTTTGGTTCATCTTGTTCAAATAACGTTAGAACATCATAAACAATAAATTGATTATTAAAATTTAAAGTAGTATGCCCATTTCATAATTTTTCATACTTACCATCATTTAAAAAATCTGTGGCAATAATATCAAGAAATTCTTTTAGTAACAAACTAGAATTACTTTCATTTTCTTTAAACAACAGATGATAGAAATCAGTCATTGTCGGAAATTGATTTCTATCTAGTTTGTTAATATCAGTTTGATTAGTTATTTTCCATTCTCGATACAACTTCTTTAAATACTTAACTAACAAATTAAATTCTCGATCATTAAAATCTAAATATAAAGTTTTAAATCATTGTGTTAGCAAACGCAAGTGATTAGAAACTGGAGCTGCATTTTGTTCATCCATTTGCCCTTCAATGCTTCTGTTTGTTTCTTTAAATTCTGATAGCTCTTTAAAATTGTTATCTAAAACTTGTAAGGGATTAATTCTACCTAAAGAAGCATCACCTGTATCAATTCACTGACCATAATAGTATTTAGTTAAGGTTTGATACTCCCTTTCAGGATCAATCACAATTACAGTTCGACCAATATTTAAATGAAAAGCAATCATTTTTTTAGTAGTAAAAGACTTACCCGAACCACTAGTACCAATAATAATTTGATTGTGGTTCTTCCTGCTACTATTTAGCTTAAATGGGTCAAATAAGATAGTATCACCAATATTAGTTTGACCAAGATACATTCCCTTCTCATCATTCAATCCTCCTGACATGAAAGGAAATGCAGCAGCAATAGTAGCACATGGAATTTCTCTACCAAACTTCATCATTAAAGGATCATAATTTTTAGGTAAGAAAGCATTGTATGTTTCTAATTGACGATAAATTAATGAATTAATTTTCATATCTAATTCTTGCAAGGATTTCTTTAATCTTGTTTGTGATTGTTTTAAAATTCTAACATCAGTACCATAACTCAAAAATAAAATGTTAACATTTTTAATGATTTCACTAGCACCATTGATATTTTCTACTAATTGTTGATAGGCTTCAATCTCATAATTGTTTTCACTGCGATTAATATGAGACTTAGTCATAAATTGTTTTGTATAGGCGTTATTAATTGCTTTGTTTAAGGATATTTTCATTTGCTGATGATCAACTGGATTAATATTTCAAATCATTGTTTGTTCATTACATGCTAAAGCAGCTCCTCATAAATCACTAACTAATAAAGGATAGTCATAAATACCATTAATAGCATAATAAAGATTGTTGCAAGAAAAAAATGTTTTATGTAGTTGAAACTCTTCAAAAGCTAATAAATTAC
>JBOFXA010000014.1:0-8854 GCA_051653845.1 Spiroplasma sp.
CTGTTCAAAATATTACTGAAAACAGTGCTGAAATTATTCCTATAGCAAACTCAACATTATATGATGGACAAATCATTGTTAATTTTAACTTAGGTCCAACAAGAGATTTAAATTCTGAATTAATTAATCCATATTTAGGCGAGTTTAGTGAAGCAGAAACCGCACTAATTTTTAATATCCTTTCAGAATTAAATCCTAATTTTGATATAAACCAAGTAGATATTGATAATATTACTGAAAATAGTGCAACAATTAAACCTAGCCTTTTTTCAATTTATAAAAATAAAGTACAAGTAAAATTTGAAACAACTAATAATGTAATTAAACTAGATTATTCAGATAAATTTGAAAAGATAAATGAATTTGAAAAGATAAGTGATGAGAATTTAGAATTAAAAAATTTAAATTTTATTTTGTCAAAACAAACATTTCGCAAAATAATTCTTGTTTTTTTTGAAAAAGAGCAAGAGACTGCAATTAATGAAATTAAAAGTATTCTAAAAATAGCACTAAAAGAAAATGAAAAAAATATAACAATGTTAGCAACATTAATTTGAAAACATTTTTCTTTCTACAAAGAACTTTATGATACTTTAAGTGAAAATCAGTCAGTTTTAATAAAAACTAATACTACAGGATATTGAGATGACACAAACCCTTGAACACATAATGAAATTTTAGGTAAAGACAAAGGATATAAAAATCAAAACTTCTTAACTAAAAAATTAAATAATATTGCTATTTTAGATGAAAAGAAAGAAGATAAGTGTTTAAAAGAATTTCCTGATAGTTATAATGAATTAGAAGGTTATTATAATATATATTGATTTAAATTAAGAATCAGATTTGAAATCTTACTTTATATTAAAATCTTATTTTATATTAATAATAAAAAAACATTTATTGATAAATTAAGCCAATTATTGTATTCTTTTTCACAAACAATTACTAGTGATTTTAAAAGTTATGATACAGCAAAATCAGATATATATAATACAGCATACATGATTTGAGAACACTTTTCTTACTATCAAAATTTAATTCATTATATGAATAAAGGACAAGCATTAATAATAAATAATAAAAGCGGTATAAATCACGGATATTGAGATGATGATGAACCTTGAAAATATAATGAAGTTGTTGGTCAAACAATATCAATATCAAAAACAAATAACGATGCAAATAAGTTACCAAAAATTAATAAAAGAACTTTTTATATAAGTTATCAAAACAAAATTTATTATTTGTATCCTGATTTATTGAAATTAAAACAAAAAATTACTGAAGAATGCTAGCATTTTTAATTGACAAGGTCAACAAGATTAGATTTCACAATTGAAGTGAGTTTTTTAAAAATAAAAGTTAATTTGTGATAGTATTATTACTACTGATGATGATTAAAGTGATATGGAACATTATTAAAGGAGGTGAAAAAATGGAATATGATTATGATGTGATTATTATTGGAGCAGGGCATGCTGGAGTTGAAGCAGCATTAGCTACTGCAAGAGTGGGACATAAAACTGCAATTATTACTTTAGATAAAAATAAAATCGCTTTAATGCCTTGTAATCCTTCAATTGGTGGGTCAGCAAAAGGTATTGTTGTAAGAGAAATTGATGCTTTAGGAGGAGAAATGGCTAAAGCAGCAGATGCTACTGCTTTACAAATGAAGTTACTAAATAATTCTCGTGGTCCAGCTGTTTGAGCAATTAGAGCACAAATAGATAAAATCGCTTACTCACAATATATGAAAAATGTCCTAGAAAAACAAAAGAATTTAACTATTATTGAAGCTATGGTTCAAGAATTATTAATTAATGATAAGCAGGAAATTATTGGAATTAAATTAGAAAATAATCAAACTTTTTTAACTAAAGTTGTTATTCTAACAACAGGAACTTATATGAGTTCATTAATTTTACAAGGTCTTAATCAAAAAAGTGAAGGTCCAGATAAACAAAAAACAAGTAATAATCTTTCTTTACAACTTGAAAAGTTGGGATTTCAATTAGTACGTTTAAAAACAGGAACACCACCAAGATTACTTGAAAGTAGTATTGATTTTTCTCAAACCCAAATTGAGTTAGGTACTAACTTACCATTAGCATTTTCTTATCAGACAAAAAGCTTTTTACCATTTGAAGCACAATGACCTTGCTACTTGTTGTATACTAATGAAAAAACTCATGAAATTATTAATAATAATCTTGATAAATCTCTAATGTATAATGGTGCAATTGATTCAAAAGGTCCAAGATACTGTCCAAGTATTGAAGATAAAGTAGTTCGTTTTGCTGATAAGTTAAGACATCAAATTTTTTTAGAACCTGAATCAAAGGATTTAGATACAATTTATGTTCAAGGATTATCTACTTCTTTAGGAATTGAAGAGCAAGATCAAATTTTAAAAACCTTGCCTGGTTTACAAAATTGTCAAGTTGTTAAGTGAGGTTATGCAATTGAATATGATGCAATTGAACCAACGCAATTATGGCCATCATTAGAAACAAAGTTAATTAAGAATTTCTTTACAGCAGGACAAATTAATGGTACTAGTGGTTATGAAGAAGCAGCTTGTCAAGGATTGATAGCAGGAATTAATGCTCATTTAAAATTAACTAAGCAAGAACCTTTAATTTTAAAGCGTAATGAGTCTTATATTGGTGTTTTAATTGATGACTTAACAACTAAAGGAAATGGTAGAGAACCATATCGTTTACTAACATCTTTAGCAGAACATCGTTTATTACTTCGTAATGATAATGCTCAAACAAGATTAATTAAATATGGTTATCAAGTAGGTTTAGTTACTAAAGAACAATGAATTGAATTTCAGCAAAAGCAAACATTAATGAAAATTATTGAAGATAAATTAGCAGTAGTTAAAGTTAGAAAAAATACTGATTTTGCTAACTCTTTATTAGAGAATCATCAAATAACAATTCCTGATAATGGGATTAGTTGTTATAAGTTATTGAAACGACCAAACATTAAATTAACTTGTTTTAAATCAATGATTAAAGAAATTGATGGTTTGGATTATCATCAAATTTTAGAATTAGAAATTTCAATTAAGTTTATTGGTTACATCAATCAACAAATTAAAGTTGCTCAACAAATGTTAAATTTAGAAACAAAACAAATTCCTAAAGATCTTGACTATGATTTAGTAGACAATATTACTTTAGCAGCAAAGGAAAAATTAAAGAAGATTAGACCGCTAACAATTGCTCATGCTTCAAGAATTTCTAGCATCAGTCCATCTGATATTCAAATGCTGCTTTACTTTTTAAAAAATAAATATCCTTACTTAAAAAAAATAAAAAATGCTAATTAATTGCTTTTAATTAGCATTTTTTATTTTTTATTATCTTTTAGTGGTCTAACAAGCGTATTATAAGAATTTAAAAATATTTTTTGTATAATTAAATGATAAAGAAATAAATAGGTGTTTATTATGTTTAAGCGTTTTTTGCTTTTAGTTGTAACAATTCCAGCATTACTTGGTTTTACAAGTAATATAGTTGCTTGTGAGGGTGAACTATCTCCTCAAGTTTTATTAATTACTAGCTATAAAAATGCCCAAGAACGTTCTTCAGAAGATAAGATAATTTATCAAAAATTACGTTCAATTTATGGTGATGTTGTTGTTGCAGCATTTTTTAGTCATGAAGATGATAGTACTTATGCTGATATTTTAGTTAATTTACTTACAAAATTTAATTTAAAAAAGGTTTTTATTCAAGATCCTGCTTTTATTAATTACTTGCCAAAAACTAGTACTGATTCACTACCAAATAGTAATTTAATTAGAGTCTTACAGAAATTTAGTAATATTGATTTTTTCTTTTTTAATAATCAAATTGCTAATACTATTAAAGTTAGTAATAACATTTATGAATTTCGTTTTGATAGTGCTAATAAAGATCAACCAGATTCTGCTTTAACTTATGGAGCAATTATTGCTAAGCATTTTCGTGATCAACTAGTTAATAGTTCAGGTACTATTAATACTGATAAATATAATTTTGCTGTTGATAATGATGGAAAATGAATTATACGAATTGGTGTTATTGATAATATTGGTAGTGACTATCAACAAAAAATTATTGATGATTTTATTTTATCACTTAATAATAACATTCCTGTAAACACAAAATATGAATATTATCATCTTAAGCTTAATAATATTTCTAATTCTTATAATCCTAATAATATTCAACTTGTTGAAACAGCAGCTAAGTTACTTTATCAGCAAAATTATGTTAATTTTATTTTTAATAGTAATTTTTGATACAATGATAGCATTGCTCATGCAGCAAGTAGTACTGCTTCATTACCAAAATACACAAAAACAGTTAAATTTATTGCTAGCAATGTCTTAAATAAAGATGATTATAAGTATCAAGGTGTTAATTATATGATATTTTCTTATCATTTAGATTTTTCAATTCTTGGCTATACAATTGATAATTCTATTCCAACAGGTTATCAAGTAGTTAAGGATGCACCAGAAAATAACCATGCTTATGGACTAAATAATAATTTAAATTTTGTTGATGATTTATAAAAGGAGAAGATTATGTCATATCCAATTATTAAACTAAAAAATTTGACTAAATACTATGATAAATATCAAAGATTAATTTTTTATAATACTAGTCTAGAAATTAATAATGAAGTTCATGCAATTATTGGTTCTAATGGTATTGGTAAGACATCTTTAATTAGGATGTTAGCAGGATTTGAAAGTCCTTCTAAGGGCGAAATTTTAATTATTAATAGCAGTGGTGATTATAGTACAATTAATAATCCTAGTCAAATGATTGATTTTAAAATGGCTTATGCTGGTCAAGATGATAATTTTCTTGAAACTCTAACTGTAAAGCAAAATATTATTTTAGGTCTTGAATCTAAAAAAGCTTATTTTTTTTCTAATGCTAAAGAAACAGAATTTAGAATTAAAGAACTAATGGAAAAATTTAAAATTAAGTTAAATTTAGATAAGTTTGTTAGGGATTTAGCAATTGAAGAGTTAAAAAAATTATCTTTATTGCGAGCTTTATTTAAAGAACCAAGAATTTTACTGTTAGATGAACCAACAGTTGGTTTATCATATAGTCAAAAAGCAGAATTTTGATTAATTTTCAAAAAATTAAGAGAAAAAGAGATTACTGTTGTTTTTACTACCAGAGATGAAGAATTTGCTCAAGCTGTAGCACATCGTGTTTCATGAATTAAAAAAACTAAAATTATGGGAACTAAAGCAATCAAACTAAAAGAAAACATTAAATTGTTTATTCAAGATGAATGAAGTAAAAAAATTAAATATCAAAAACCAACAATTAAAAATCAAGTAGCCTTAATATATGTTGATAATTTCACTTTAAATGATGATAAGTTACCAAGTTTTTTTAATTTGGAATTTGCTATTAGACCAGGAGAAATTTATGGTATTTATGATTATGAAAATTTGTATAGTGAAGTTCTTATTGATAGTTTAGTTGGTTTGGTTAAGGCTTCTTCTAAAAAAATTTGATTTGAAGAAAAAGAAGTTACTTTTTATGAAGCTAAAGAGTTTTCAAAATTAAATATTAATTGAGTGCCTGGACAATATGCTAAAAAAGCAGTTCTTTATAATGATAATTTATTAAATAATTTTACTCTCTGAAATTATAATAAAAGAGAATATGTCACTAAATCTGGGAGAGTAAAAAGATTTGAAGTAAAGAATAAGGTTGCTATTTTAAGTAAGGCTTATAATATTAGTGATAGTAGGGATGGTTCAGTTACTGTTAATAAATTATCAAAGGCAGAATTGCAAAAATTTGTTTTAGCAAGAAGTATTGAAGAGAATCCAAAACTTTTAATTTTATCAAATCCTTTTTCTGATTTGGATTATAATTCAGCTAAAATTATTATCAAACGATTAGCTGCTTTAACTAAAAAAGGTAATAGTGTACTAATTATTGATACTGATCCTTTTCTTTTACAATTATTATGTCAAAGAGTTGCGGTTTTATATCATAAAGAATTTGTTGCTAAGATGGTTGATGAGCAAGTGAAAGCAAAAACAATGATTAATCCAGAATTATGACCTTTAGCTAATGAAATAATTATTAGATCAGAGCAGATGTCAAAATTACCGCAAACAAAATGATTTATAAAAAAACAAACAATCAAATGATTCTTTAAAAAAGTATTTAAGCCATTTAGTGCTACTAAGGAATGAATTAAAGATCAAATTGCTGAAATAAATTCAAGGTTAGGATAGAGAAATGACAGTTAATTTAAAAAAAGTAAGTTTTTTAATTATAGCTTTTGTGTTGCTATTGGTGATGTTGCTAATTATTAGTTTGATTTTGTTAGCAGCCCAAATTAATCCTTTGACTTTTTTAGCGGTTATTTTTTTAGAGCCATGAAAAAATTTGACTTATTTTAGTGGCTTTATTAGTCTTTTTGCCATTTTATTAGTAGCTGGTTTAGCAGTTGCAATTACTTTTAAATATAAGGTTTATAATTTTGGTGTTCCAGGACAAATGATGATTAGTGCAATAGTTACTTATGTTGTTGCTTTTGCTATTTATAAAGCTGGTTGAACTAATCGTGCTATTGTTCTTTTTTTACTTGTTCTAACAATAATTGTTGGAGCAGGTGTTGGTTTAATTGTTGCTATTTTGAAAAATTATTTCAAAATTAATGTTATCATTAGTACAATTTTAATTAATTTTATTGCTTGAGAAGGTTATAAAGGTTTAATTACTAGTCCAAACTATCAAAATCAAATAGTTCCAGAAATCTTAAGTTTACGTTTTTCTCTTACAAGCGGTCCTTTAAGTCCTAGTAATCTTTTTTCTGCAGGAATTATCATTGCTTTTTTAATTTTAGTAATTACAATCTCATTATTTAATAATCGTATGCTTGGATTTAAATTAAATGTAGTAGCAAAAAATCCGATTGCTGCTAAACAAGCAAGAATTGTTCCTAATCATCAAATTTTAAAAGTTCTACCAATTTCTGGTGCAATTGCAGGAATTGCTGGTTATCTTTATTTTTTATCAACTAATAGTACTTTGCCTAAACTTGATAACATACCTCAAGAAGGATTTTATGCCATTGCTATTGCTGGTTTAACATTTTATGAACCAGGTGTTATTTTCTTGAGTAATTTTATTTTTGTTTTATTTATTCGACCAATTCATTTTAATAGTTTTGTTTATTTAAAAAATCCTGCTTTGGCTGTTATTATGTTAGGGGTTGCTATTTATTTAATGGGTTTTTTCCCATTTGTTTGATATCTTTGAGATCAGTCACCTTTTATTCAAGAGAAATGATTCAAAATTAAAAATAAGTTGTTTAAAATTGCTACTCCAATTGAAGAAGAAATACCAGGATTAGAAAAAAGTAGCAGAAAACAAGAAGTTAAAACTCTTAATATTATTTTAGTTGGACAAAAAACTCAGCATAAAAAATGACGTTTAAGAAAACAGCAAAAAAAAGAAAATGAAAGAAAGGGGTAAGAAAAAATGAATGTAGATATTTTAAATGTTTTAGTCAGTGCTTTAGTACTTGCTTGTCCTTTAATTCTTTTATCAACAGGAGGAATTTTAAATACTCGTGCAGGAATTGCTAATTTTGGTTTTGATGGCATTATGTGTGCTGGAGCTTCATTATACTGTTTAATTATTTCACAATTAAAAGTATCATTAGGAAATAATGTTATCTTTTTAGCATTTTTCTTAACAATTTTGCTAGGTTTAGTTTTTAGTTTAATTTATAGTTTTGCAACAATAACATTTAAAGCTAATCAGATGTTGATTTCTATGGTACTTAATTTTCTTGGTTATGGATTAGCTGTTGTTTTACCAATTGCTTTTCTTGGTTCATTAAATTTTTCACTTTCTTCAATTTATATTAAATTGTATCCAATTATTGTAATTATTATGACCTTAATTTTAGTTTATCTTTTTGCAGTTATCTTGTTGCTAACAAGATTTGGTTTGTATATTAAATCATTAGGAGAAAATCCTACAGTTGCAGCGTTTAGTTACATTAAAGTTACTAAAGAAAGATATTTTATTTCTTTTTTTAGTTCTAGTTTAGCTTGCTTTGCAGGAGCTTTATTAGTTTATATTAATCCTAATCTTTTTATTTCCAATAATAATTTTGTTGGTCTTGGTTTTTTAGTGATTGTTTTATCAATGATGGGTCAAAGTAAATTTGTTTTTACAGCTTTTCTTTGTATCATTGTTGCTTTTCTTTTGCAATTAAGTTTTAGTTTACAAGCAATTAGTCAAATTCAAATGGTTCTACCAGGTTGATTTTTAGGTATGATTCCATATCTAGCATCATTACTCTTTATGATGATTTTCCGTTACGATACTTCTTTACCTTTAAGTTGAAATGTTCCTTATATCAAAACAGGTCAGATTAAATAGATTTTTTTATTTTTATTAATTTAAAAAGATTTTTTTAATATTTCTTTTCTGGCATATCAGAATTTTTATTTCTGAAATTATTTGAGTGAATAACTTTTTGGTAGGTGTTTACATTTTATAATTGTTAGTTTAATATAGCCTGTTTTTTAAAATAGTTGTTTTTTTTATAAATTCATGTAAACTACATATAAGAGTATATTCTTTTATATTCATTTTTATACTCCTTTCTATACCTTTTAAAAGGGATGTTTGCCATGTGGTGGCCACTCAACAATATTATAATATTGTTGAGTTTTTTTATTTTTATTGTCTTTGTATAATAATTAAACAAAAGAGTTAAAATGGAAGAGTTATTGATTTATGGTGCTGTTTAGAAAATAATTTCAATTTATATTGAAATTATTTTTTTT
>JBOFXA010000015.1:0-33501 GCA_051653845.1 Spiroplasma sp.
TAATACAGAAATTGTAGCAAATAAAAATTTAAGTAGTAATGATTATCAATTAGTTGAATTAGAAAAACAAAAAGAAACTATTTTTTCATTAGCTGAATATCAAAAAAAATTATATATTGGTATGCACCAAAATTATTTAGCTAAAATGAATTCTGATGGTAAAGTTACTCAGATACCATTAGAAGATGCAGGTAAAACTCAAAATAATATTATGGTAATGAAAAAATTTAATGGTGCTTTTTATTTAGCAGATACTACTGAATTGTTAGAGATGAATTCTAATGGTGAAATTAAAAAAATTTATGAAGTTGATGAAAATGAATTTATAAAATCTTTGGAAGTATTTAATAATGAATTATATTTTATTGTTCCTTCATTGATGGGTGAAAATAGGTTAATGAAGATGGATAGTAAGGGTAAAGTTAGTAAAGTATTAGATTTTGCACATAATTTTATTCTATCAGACCTGAAAACTTTTAACAATCATTTATATTTTGTAATGTCAGATATTCTTCATGGTGGTAGTCAAATTGATGCAATAGATATTGATGGTGAAATTAGTCAAATTACTACAATAGAAGATAACCGAGTAGAGCATTTAATTGAATTTAATAATAAATTATATATTTGTTTAGATAATGGTTCATTATTTACAATTGACGCTAATGATGAAATAGAAGTAGTAATTAAAAGAAATGTTGCTTATGGTCCAAATGTTCTTATTGTTTTTCAAAATGAATTATATTTGGGTACTTTATATAAATTAGAGAAATTAACTAAAGATAATAAAATTGAAACTGTAGCAGAACTAATGTGAGGTATTAATGCTTTAGCTACTTTTAATAATGAACTTTATATTGGAATGAATGGAGGTTACTTTGCAAAATTAAGTTAGACTTAAAATTTAGTTATTTATTGTTTTTAATGATGAAAATACACTTTTTAATTAGAGTGTATTTTCATTTATTGTGTAAATTAGTAGAAAATTGAAAAAATAGTGATTAAAAAAATAAAATCATAGTGTATATATTGAAAAAGCCTACAGTTTTATTAGTAAAGTTAATAAATAAAATAAATATTAATTTATTTATGCAAAACATAAATTGATATCTATAAAATTGCTGTTATAATGTAAAGATAGATATATTTGAAAATTTTATTTTTTTTCTATGTTTATATTTTTAAAAATTTCATATAATTTTTATGAATTTAAATATATTTTTTTATATTTACATTATTAAGAATTTCATATAATTTTTATATAAATTAAATGTATATTAAGATATCGTTGCAAAAATTTTCAAAAGTTAAAATAATAAATGGAGTGGGAAAGTTAAAATGAAACAAAGAGATATTTCTTTAAGTTTAAAAGAAATTAGTTATCGTTACAAACCAGAATATCTTAATGCTGTTGATAATGTTTCAGTTGATATCAAACATGGAGAATATATTACAATTATTGGACATAATGGATCAGGTAAGTCTACTTTATCAAAAATAATCATTGGTGTCTTGCATCAGCAAAAAGGAACAATTAAAGTTTTTGGAGAGTTAGTATCTAATAAGAATATTAGAACTTTAAGAAAACGATTAGGAATTGTTTTTCAAAATCCTGATAATCAATTTATTGGTTCAACTGTACGTGATGATATTGCTTTTGGTTTAGAAAATCATTTAATACTACCAAAAGATATGCCAAATATTATTTTAGAATCTGCAAAGGCAGTTGGTATGGAAAAATATTTAGATCATGAACCTTTGTGATTATCAGGTGGTCAAAAGCAAAGAGTTGCTATTGCATCAGTTTTAGCTTTAAAACCTGATATTATTATTTTTGATGAAGCAACAAGTATGTTAGATCCAAAAGGTAAAAGAGAAGTTAAGGAAATTATTTTAAAGTTAAAAGAAAATCGTAATCGAACTATTATTTCTATTACTCATGATATGGATGAAATTCTTCATGCAGATAAAGTGCTAGTGATGAATAAAGGTAAGTTAGTTTGTTTTGATACTCCAGAGAATATTTTAAAAGATTGAAAGTATTTACAAAGCATTCATTTAGATATTCCTTTTGTTCTAAAAGTAGCATTAGGATTAAAAGAACAGGGAATAGATGTTAGGGAAACTTTAAGTGAAGAGGAGCTAGTTAGAGAATTATGCCAATTAAGTTCAAAGAAGTAAGCTATACTTATTCACCTAAAACTCCATATCAATATCAAGCACTAGATAATATTACTGTTGAAATTAAAGATCATAAAATTGTTGCTATCATTGGTGAAACAGGTAGTGGCAAGTCAACTATGATTCAACATATTAATGGTTTATTAATTCCAATGCATGGTGAAGTTGCAATTAGTGATTTTATCATCAAAGCTAATAAGAAAAAAATTCGTGATATTAAAGAAATTCGTAAGCAAATTGGTCTTGTTTTTCAATTTCCTGAATATCAATTATTTGAAGAAACAATTGAAAAAGATATTATGTTTGGACCAGTTAATTTTGGTGTGACAAAAGAAGCAGCAAAAAATCTTGCTTGTAAGTATATTAAAGAAGTTGGATTAAGTGAAAGTTATTTACAACGTTCCCCTTTTGATTTGTCTGGTGGACAAAAAAGAAGAGTTGCAATTGCAGGAATTTTAGCTCTAGAAGGACACACTTTAATTTTAGATGAACCAACTGCAGGACTTGATCCTGATGGAGAAAAAGAGTTATTAAAATTATTTTTTACTCTTAACAAAAAAGAAAATAAAACTATTATCTTAGTTACTCATAACATGAATCATGTTCTAGAAATAGCAGATGAAGTAATTGTTTTGCATAAAACTAGAATTCTTACTAAAGCTGATCCAATTACAATTTTTAAAAATCAAAAATTAATTACTGAAACAGGGATTGAACCACCAAAAGTTTATAATTTTATTTATCAATTAGAACAAGCTGGGTTTGATACAAGCAAAATTACTGCAAGAAGTACAAAAGAGTTAATTGAACAATTAGCAACAATTTTAAAGGAAACAAAAAGAAATGAAAGTTAGTTTTGGTCGTTATTTACCATTAAATTCAATTATTCATAAGACTGATCCAAGAATTAAGTTAGTAGTCTTAATTTCTTTAATTGTTTCAATTTTTTTTAATACAGGTTTTACTGGTTATTGTATTGTTGGAATTTTTATTTTATTAGTTTTTTTGATTGCTAGATTACCTTATATATTATTAGTTAGACTACTAGTTCCAATGTCGTTTATTATCATCATTTTATTTATCATCAATTGTTTTATCATTAAACCAAATGATCATCATGACATTGGTACAATTTGACAGTGACAATTTATTACTTTATCTTATCGGGGAATTTTTAGTAGTATTTATATTGGTTTAAGAATTTATTTAATGATTATCACAACAACAATCCTAACAACAACAACTCAGCCATTAGATTTAACTTTAGCATTAGAAGATTTAATGTTACCATTGAAATTAATTAAATTTCCAGTTCATATTATTTCCATGATTATTTCGATTGCTTTACGTTCAATCCCTAGTTTATTTGATGAAGCAGGTAGAATTTTAAAAGCACAAGCATCAAGAGGAGTAGACTTAAAAAATGGTCACTTTAAAGAAAAGGTTAAGGCTTTAGTTTCTTTGATTATTCCCTTATTAGTTTCTGCTTTTCAAAAAGCTGAAGATTTAGCTTATGCAATGGATTCAAGAGGTTATGATCCTCAAGGTAAGCGAACAAGATTCAGACAGTATCGTATTAATTTTAAGGATATTCTTTTTTTTGCTCTTGGTGTTGGACTTTTAGCATTTATTATTACTTATAGATATCATCCAGAAATTATGCCAAGAATTCCATTTGATTACTATGTCATGTAAAGAAAAAAAGCAGTCAAAATTAACTACTTATTGTGTTTGAATTGCTTATGATGGTAGTAATTTTTTAGGGTGAGCAAAACAAAATTCTTTAAGAACAGTTGCAGGTGAAATCAACAAAATTTTATCAGCAATTTTTCATGTTGAGATTACTATTAGTGGTGCTAGTAGAACTGACACTGGAGTTCATGCCTATGATCAGATTTTTACTTTTAGTTTACCTTTTTTTCTTGATGTTAGAAATATAGCAAATATTTTAAAACAGCATTTTATTCATGATATTAAAATTAAGGACGTTTGTATTGTTGATAGTGATTTGAAGATTCGTGATTATGTTAGATTTAAGCAATATCGCTACTATATCTCTACTGTTAATCATAATCCTTTTAAAATTAACTATCAGTATCAGTATGGCAAAAAAATTTCTTTAAGAAAACTAAGAAAAGCCTTGAAATTATTTTTTGGTCACAATTATTTTTATAATTTTAGTGGCCTTAGTAGAAATGATAAGAAAAGTCCTTATCGAACAATTGATAAGATTAGAGTCTATCAATGAAAAAAACAAATAACTATCATCATTCAAGCTAAAGGTTTTTTACGTTATCAAATTCGCTATATGATAGCTGCAGCTCTTGACTATAGTCAAGATAAAATAACCTTAGATGAAATAGCAAGATATCTTTCTTCAGCAACCAAAGCAAAATATCACTATCCTAAAGTTCCTGCTCAAGGGTTGTATTTATATAAAATATTTTTAAAAAGTAGAAAAGAGATAGATTAAATAATCTAAATATTTATGAGTTTCACTTTAATAAAAATTAATTAAGATATTTTTTAAATAAAGAATCCATTTAGTTAATTTAAATTAAAAGTTCTTTAGCATAACTAAAAAACTTTTAATTTTTATTTTATTTTCTTAGCAAAAATTTTATTAACACTAAAATGAACCACTATAATCATCAGTGTTGAAAAGATAAAAGTAAAAGCTATATCAGACATTCAATGGAGCCTTTCAACAACTAGAGCAAAATTCATTGATAGAATATGAATTAATCATATGATGAAACCAACTTTAATTTTTCAATTTACTCTATCATTATTCTTGTTTTTTAAAAATAATAAAATAATTGATCCTATACCATAGCATGCATTAATATGGCCACTAGGAAAAGCGTATTCTCAAGGTAGATAAAATCTTGGCATTGCAGGATTTGATTGTAGAAGGAAAAGATTTGATTTTCATCATGGATACTGCAAATCTCAAGGAATATTACTAATAAATCCCTTTCCATTATCATAGCCATATTGATAGCCTGAGTTTAGATAGTGTTGCAATAAGTGAGGATGTTCTTTAATTAAATCACCAAATATAGCATTATAATAGTAAGTTCGAGTTGTTATTCTTTTTAAGATGATAATGACAATATATGTGATGATAAGAAAACTTAGTACTTTTACTGCTTGCAATCAAAATTGTTCTTTTAAAATTCGATTTTGTTTAACTAGATGATAGCGAATATAGTATAATCCTAAAGTTAAAAGAATACTTTGATAGAAAAAAGCAATTATTCTTGTTATTAGTTTGTATTTAATGTCATCTAGTAAGACAAAATCAATTCCTTTACCAAAACCTGTATCTTTGTTTGCTAGCAGAATTATATCAATGATATTACCTGTTATTCATACTATAGCAATAATAAAATAGAATGTGTTAACAATTCAATAATTTGTTTGATATTTATTATTTTTTTGAGAAATTTTTGTTAGAAATCAAGTTTCTAACAAAATTGTTAGATAAATTATTATTATCATAATTAATTCTGTATTGCCTAATTGATCATAAAATAGACTTCAATATTTTCCAAATTCGTTTGTTAGTCCTTTAGCAAATTCTTCTGCTATTTTATAATCAATAAAATATCATCCTGTAGCAATTAATAAACCACTATTAATTAAAGTTATTACTAATAGTGGAACAAAGAAAAATCAAAAATTAAATTTTTTCTTGACAAAAAAAATAATTTTATTAGTATCATTATCCATTTTTTACCCCTAATAGTTTTTATTTCTTATAATTTTATATAAATTTAGTTTACCATTTCATTTTAAAAAATTAGTGAAAAAATCTTTTTCTACATTAATTTTTCATGTATAATGATAAAGATTTAAAAATGGCGGTTGTGGCGTAGTGGTCTATCGCATCGGTTTGTGGAACCGACATTCGTGGGTTCAAATCCCATCAGCCGCCCCATTAATTTTAAATTATTAAGTTTTATCAGTTAAATTAGTTTAATTGATATTTTTTTATTTTGTTTTTTCTCAAGGTAGAGATTGATAGTTAATAGTGTATCAAAAAAGTTGACGATGAATGATAACTAAAAAAATGTGATAGAAACTAACAGTTAGGATTTTTCATCAATTATTTTTTAAAGTAAGAAAATAATCTAAATTTTTGTGATAAACTATTGATTCAGCAGACATATAAAAAGCAGTAAAAATAAAAAAAGTTAATCAAAGAAAACCAAATAAGATTAAAAAATAGCGAAGAAGTTTTGTTTCATAACCTTGATTGTCTGTTTTAATTTGATAGACTGTTTCATAAGTGCTGCTACTAATACTAAAGCCATAAAGAATTCCTAAGAAAATGAAATTAACAATTAAAACTAAAAAAATATTAATTAATTTTTCTGTTGTTGTCTTGATTAGAATAGCAGTTAGAATAATATAAATTATCATAATTATTAAATTAATAGTTGCTAAAGTAAAGAAAATTTTTTTTCCTCAGTATTTAATAATGTTTTGTTTCATTCTTTTTCTCCTATTTTATTTTAATATATTTTATACAAATATTAGATAATAATCACTGATTTTTTCTTTTTTGTTCAATAATAAATGTGATATTTTTTAAGATTATCTTTTTAGAAAGGGGTTTAAGAAGTGTCACTTGAAATTGAAATTAGAAAAAAACGACTAAGATTAGGATGAACACAAGTGCGGCTAGGTAAAATTGTTGGGGTTAGGCAAGCAACTATTAGTCGGATTGAAAGTAATGCTAAGAAAACATCTTGGGGTTTATTGCAAAAAATTTTGATTGCTTTAAATGTTGATATTAGCGATATTGATATTATTACTAATAATTTTATTCTAAAAGAAAGTGATTTTGATTTATTTTTAAAATTAATATTAGCAAACTCAGAATTAAAAACTAATATTTTATATAATCCAATCCATTGTGCAAGGGTTATTATTGATGCTTATAATAAAGGATATTTAAATTTTAATTTTATAATAAATAAATAATTATTTATTATTATAAAATAAATGTTATTATTAATTTTTAAAGAAAGGAAAATACATGAAAAAAATTATAAACTTTTTAACTGCTTGTTTTCTTATATTAAATAGTTCAATGATTTTAATTGCTTGTAGGCCACCAAGTCTTGGAGAAATTTGAATTATTACTGATGGTGGTGACTTATTTGATAAATCTTTTAATCAACAAGTTATTGAAGGTGCTCAAGAATTCACTGATATTTTTAATAAAAATAGGAAATTAATTAGTGATATTCCTGGATTTGAATCTTGAAAAGATAATTCATTGAGGATTAAGTGAATAATTTCTAAAGATGGAACTTTATCAACTTTACAAAATAATTATAATATTGCTGGTTATGCTGGTGCTAAAATAATTATTTGTTCTGGTTTTCATCATATTTCTGCTTTAACTCCAGAAATTCAAAAAACTTATGGGCAATTAGGAGTTAGATTTATTTTAGTTGATTCAGTAGTTGATAATCCAATTAATGTTGCAGGCTTAACTTATGCATCAGAACAATCTAGTTTTTTAGCAGCTCTTGCAGGAGCAATTTGATTAGTAGCAAATCATGAAAAGTATGGTAGTGCTAATTTAAAAATGTCAACTTTTGGTGGTTTAGCTTCTGATGTTATTGTTGAAACTATGGCAGGGTACTATTGAGGTATTTATTATTTTAATAAATATAAAAATATTAATACTGATATTTTAAAAATGATTAACAAAATTAGAAAATCCCAAAATAATCCAGAAATGAGTGAAGATGATTTAAAGAGTAATAAATATGAAATTATTTTTGATAAACTAGCAAATAGTTTTAGTGGTGGCTTTGAGTCAGGGACTACAGGTGCTAAAGCAATAACTTCACAATTAATTAATGACAATAAAAATAATATTGTTTTTCCTGTTGCTGGTGCTCAAACTACTGATTTGATTTCAACAATTTTTAATTCATCAAATAATAATACGGCCAAAATTATTGGTGTTGATACTGATCAAATTAACCTATATGATTATGCTAAAGATTATTTTATTACTTCTGCTTTAAAAGGAGTTGCTGCTTCAGTAAAATGAATGTTGTGACTTTCTTTAAATTTAACATGAAACAAAGAAACTAAAGAAATTTCTTATGAACCTAATGCTCAAAAGTATTTTAATGGTGAATTTAAGTATTTGCCACTGGCAAGTAAAGAATATACAGGAATTGCAAATAATTTTGCAATTGATGCAATTTATCAAGATTTAATGGATAATAAGTACTGAAATTTAGCCAACAAAGTTTTAGTATCTTTTAATATGTTAGCTGCTGATTTAGCTAAAAAAAATGATACTAAAAAATGAGATTATGCTTGAATAAATGATATTGATGCAAGTAAAGACAAATATCGTCCAGATTTTTAAGCAAAGCTCTTGCATTAAAAAAAGTTTTATATTAAAATGCATTAGATAGGAGTTTTTTATGACTACATATCAAATACCAGAATTAACAGTTTTATATTAATGTTAAAGAAGAGAAAGTTTTTTATTTTCTCTTTTTTTATAACCTGTTTGTTAAAATAGGTTATAAAAAGGTGTTAATTTAAGAAAGGTAAAAAGTTAAATGAGAAAAACAATTAAAATCCTAACAGCAATATTATTTTCTACAGTAACTTCAGGTTCAATTGTTGCTTGTACTAATCCTTTTACTAATAAGAGTATTTTAAGAATTACAATTGTTACTGATGGACATACAATTACCGATCAGTCTTTTAATGAATCTTCTTATATAGGAGCATTGCAATTTAAAGAAGAATTTGAAAAATGAGTTACTAATCCAGACTCAACAGCTCCTGATTATTTAAGAAAAAAAAGAGTTGTTATTTCTCCAATTCAGCCTGCAGCAGTAGATTTAAATACTTTAATTCAAAGTTATGGTCAAGCAGTTGTCATGGATAGTAAAGTAACAGTTGCTTCTGGCTTTATTCAAAACAATGCTTTAGTTTCTGCACAAAATGGTATTTTAAGAAATAAAATGCGTTACATTTATGTAGATGGAGATACTCCTAGAGATGTTGTTTCTTATGAGAATAAGAATTTAGCAGGATTGTTGTATCAAGCTGAACAGTCAGGATTGTTAGCAGCAATCGCTTCAGGAGTTTGATTAATCGCTAATGCTGATCAATATGGTGGACTTAATAATTTAAAGATGTCAACTTATGGTGGTCTTACTATTCCTGCAGTAGTTAACTATATGTATGGTTTTTATTGAGGAATGGATTTATTGAATAACAGTGAAAATTATAGTTTATCTTTTAATAAAGAGTTAAAGTCTTGAATTAAAATTTTAAATCCTAAATTTGATGATTCAAAGAAGCTACCCAAAATTACTTTTGTTCACTTGCCAAATCAATTTACTGGTAATTTTGATCAGTCTTCTAGAGAATCTAAGGCTTTAAATAGCATTCTTGTTGAAAAAGGTACAAATGTTATTTTCCCTGTTGCTGGTCCTCAAACCTCAGATACCTTACTAGCATTAAAACAAGGAAAGCAAAATGGTAAGGTTGTTGGAGTAGATACTGATCAGCAATTGCAATATAAAGAATCTGCTGATTATTTTTTAACTTCAGCTTTAAAAAATATTAATGGTTCAGTTAAATATATGTTGTGAAGAGCAATTAATTATGATGAAACAGAAGCACATAACAAATTACCAGATGGTGAACAAAATAAGATTTTTAAAGAAGATGCCATATATCGTGGTGGCAAAGAATTTGTTGGAATTGCAAATAATGAGAGTATTACTAAGATATATGATAACATTATTAACAATTTAGAATTGGTTAAAGAACCTGGATTTTTAGAAAAAGTTTCTCAAGGATGACAAGAGGTTTTAAATAATAATAAAGGTGATTTATGAGGTTATGGTTTGAAAGTTAATCCTTATAGTGGCTAGTACTACTAATTGAAAAAATTTAGAAAGGCAATGATAGTATGACAACAAATGAGAAAAATATTAAATATGCAGTAGAAATGGAAAAGATTACTAAAATCTTTTTAGATACAATTATTGCTAATGACAATATTTCTTTAAAAATTAAAAAAGGCGAAATTCATGCTTTAGTTGGTGAGAATGGTGCTGGTAAGTCAACATTAATGTCAATTTTGTTTGGTTTGTATCAACCAACTAAAGGTTTAATTAAAATAAATGATAAGAAAGTTGTCATTTCTAATTCAATTAAAGCAACTGAATTAGGAATTGGAATGGTTCATCAACATTTTAAATTAGTTGATAATTTTACTATGTTAGAAAATATTATTTTAGGTAGTGAATCAGTATTTAAGTGACAATGATTAAATTTTAAAGAAGCTAAAAAACGTATTCTTGCGATTTCTAAGAAATATAAGTTAAATATTGATTCAAATTTAAAAGTTGAAAATGCTAGTGTTGGGATGCAGCAAAGAGTTGAAATTTTAAAAGTTTTATATCGTGGTGCTGATATCATTGTTTTAGATGAACCAACTGCTGTCTTAACACCCCAAGAAATAACTAGTTTATTAGAAATTATTAAAGAATTAAAGCATGTAGGAAAAACAATTATTTTTATTAGTCATAAATTAGATGAAGTAAAAGCAATTGCTGATAGTATAACAGTAATTAGACATGGTAAAGTAGTTGATAGTTTTAAAGCATCAGACAAGAATAAAGATGAAATTGCTGCTTTAATGGTTGGAAGAGAAATAGTTCCTGTTAAGAACAGTGGTAAGGTTGCTTTAGGGCCAACATTGTTAAAGATTGAAGATTTACATGTTAAGAAAATGAATAGTATTTCACCAGCAAATAAATTAAAGTTTTTATTTAATAAAAAGAAAAAAACTGCTATTACTAGTAATGGCAAGGAAATGTGGGGATTAGAAAACTTTTGTCTTGAAATTAAGGCTGGTGAAATAGTTGCTATTGCTGGAGTTGAAGGTAATGGTCAAAGTGAGTTAATTTATAGTTTAACTGGTTTAATGAAAGCGACAAAAGGTCGAGTTTATTTAGAAGATAAGGATGTTACTAATTTTAGTGCTCGCAAATTGTATAGTTATGGATTAAGTCATATTCCTGAAGATCGACATAAATATGGTTTAGTTTTAGACTATACTGTAATTGATAATATGGTTTTACAAAATATTGATCAATATCCTTTTTCTAAATTTGCTTTATTAAGAAAAAAAGCAGTTCAAAGCTATGCCCAAAAAATAATTTTTGGTTATGATGTGCGTGGCAGTGATAGTGGTTTTGCTTTAGCAAGAGGACTTTCTGGTGGCAATCAACAAAAAGCAGTTGTTGGTCGAGAATTAAATCGTAGGCATCAAATTTTAATAGTTGCTCAACCTACTAGAGGTTTAGATATTGGAGCAATTGAATATATTCATCAGAAAATTTTAGAAGAAAAAGAAAAAGGTAATGCTGTTTTATTAATTTCTTATGAATTATTTGAAGTCATGACCTTAGCTGATCGGATTGTTGTTTTGCATTCGGGTAAGATTACTGGTGATGTGAGTGCTAAAAATATTAAAAAAGAAACACTTGGACTGATGATGGCAGGACAAAAGTGGCATCGTATTAAAGAAACTAGTAAAAAAAATAGTACTATTAAGATAGAAAGGAAATAAGAAATGGTGCAGTTTCAACAAAAAAGATGATTTTGAAGTCATCGTAGTAGACTTTTTCTTGGTTCAAGAGAATTGCAAAGTAGTGTTAGCAAGTTTAAAGGTTCAGTTTTTGCAGTTATTTTAGGTTTAATTATCGGAGCAATTGTTATTGCTGCAACAGGTAATAATGCTTTTACTTATTTTCATTATTTATTATTTTTTGCTTTTAGCAGTTATGGTTTTAATAATTGAGATAACACTTTAGTTTGATGAGCAATATATATTATTGCTGGTCTTGCTTTGGTTATATCTTTTAAAGCAGGGATGTTTAACATTGGAATTGCTGGGCAAATGTTAGCTGCTGGAGCAGTAGTGATTGCTATTGGTATTAGATATGATCTTTCTCAACCTGTTGCAATTATTGTTGCTCTTATATCTGGAGTTTTAGCAGCTGTATTGACTGCTACAGTTACAGCTTTATTAAAAGTTTTATTTAATGTCCATGAAGTAGTAACATCAATTTTATTAAATTGAACAATTTGATATTTAGTTAAGTGACTATTTACTACTACTAAAGATTTATATGATGATAGTCGTGGTTCTTCTTTACCAGTTCATGATAGTATGAGTTTTTCAATTGCTGATTATAAGTTTATTTTACCCTTAATTTTAGCTTTTATTTTAGTAATTATTGTTTGATTTTTGTTAAAGAAAACAACTTTAGGTTACAAAGTTAAGGCAGTAGGACTGAATCCATTTGCTGCAGATTATGCAGGAATTTCTAGAAGAAAATATGCTTTTACTTCATTTGTAATTTCAGGAGCTTTAGCTGGATTTATGGGAGTAATTTATTATGCTGCTATGAATCCTTCATTAAGTTTTGCTAGTGATGTTTTGCCTGCAATTGGATTTGATAGTATTTCAGTTGCTTTAGTTGGTCAAATTAATCCTTTTGGTATTGTTGCTGCAGCATTTCTTTGAGGATTAATTAAAAGTGGAGGACCAATTGGTAGTGTTGGATTGGGAATTCCTAATGCTATTAGTGATGTTATTTTTGGTGTAATTATTTATTCAGCTGCTTGTGCTATTTTATTATCAAAAATTGCTCCAATTAAATTTTTAATTAGTTATTTTAATATTGTTTTTAGTAAACAAAGAAGAAAGATATTTCATCAGTATTTAAATAAGATTTGAAAGAATTGATTGAAAACCTTTCAAATTAAAAGAAAGTATCAGCAAAAAATTAGTGCTGTAAAGAAAGCAAATAAAAATAATCAAGAAAAAAATCAACAAGAAATAAATTTTTTGGTCAAAGATAAAAAAGAAGAAATTCAAGTTTGTTACTCTGAAAATCATCAAGAATTTCAAATTTTGAAAAACTTTTTTCATAAAGAATATGAAAAGATTTGAATGTCTGGTTTTAAAGGCATTAATAATAAAGCAATTAAAGCTAAAAAGTATTTATATGGTGAAAAATTAAATCAATACATTAAAACTAGAAGTGCTTGTGAAGAAGCAATTCATACTCTTCATCAAAATTGAAAAAATGAAGTTAATTTATTAAAGACTCAAGATGTTCCATTAACACCAGAACAAATTAAAGAAATTGATTATTCTTATCAGCAACAAATTAAAAAGGAAAAAGATAACTTTAATCAAAAATTCTTACAATTAATTACTGATGAACAAGAAAAATTAATTGGTATTAAAGAACAATTAAAGAAAGATAAATTAGCATATAGTAAAGAAATTAAGTCAACAAAAAAGACAGGAGGTAAGTAAAAATGAATATCTTGACAGCAATTTTAGAGAATTCTAGTTTAATCTTTGTTGTTCTTATTTTTGGAGCACTTTCTGGACTAGTTTCTGAAAGAGCAGGAGTTATCAACATTGGAATTGAAGGAATGATGACGATGGGTGCCTTAATCTTTGCAGTTTTTGCTAAAAGTGTAGGCTCTCATTTAGGTAATTGATCGCAATTACTTGCTTTATTATCTGCAGGGTTAATAGGTATTTTGATTGCTTTCTTACATGCTTTTGCCTCTGTTACTTTAAAAGCTGACCAAATTATTTCAGGAGTTGCTATCAATATTTTAGCAGCTGCAATAGCTTTATTTGTTGTTCAATTGCCAGGTAACAATGGTTTTATTGCTTTTAATACTATTTATCAGTTACCTAAAATTGGAACTAGTGAATTCTTTAATATTTACTTATTAATTGCAATTTTTGTAATTATTGCAATTGGTCTTGCATTAAAATATACAAAATGAGGATTACATCATCTTGCTACTGGAGAAAATCCTAATGCTGCAGATGCTGCTGGAATTAATGTTATTAAAAGAAGATATGCAGCTGTGATGCTATCTGGATTTTTAGCAGCTATTGCTGGAGCAATCTTTACAATGTATGCTAGTGGAACTTTCAGAGCAGTTGTTAATGGTAATGGATTTCTTGCTATAGCAATTTTAATTTTTGGACAATGAAGAGTATCTTTAGTTACTATTGGTGCAGCTTTATTTGCTATTGTTGCAACAACAGGAGCAAGAATTAGTTATCAAACTGGTGTTTCAACTTGAGTTGTAAAGAATAAAGAATTATTTAATACTTTACCTTTTATTATGTCATTACTAGTATTAATATTTACTTCAAAATGAAGTAAGGCGCCAAAGGCTTTGGGTGTTCCTTTTAATAAAGCAATGCGTTAGTCAAAATATTAAATTTGATGGCATATTTTCTTAATGCTAAGAAAATATGCTATTATTTAATTAAAAATTTTAGATATATTTAAATTATAATAAATATAAGATTTAGTAGAAAGAGAACAAGTAGTAAAATGGATAATAAAAATTTAATTCCATCTCCACATATCAATGCCAAAAAAGAACAAGTTGCTAAAGTTGTTCTTATGCCTGGTGATCCATTAAGAGCAAAATATATTGCTAACAAATTCTTACAAGAAGTTGAAGAAATTAATAATGTTCGAAACATGTTGATGTATACAGGAACATATAAAGGAAAAAAAGTTACTGTTGCAGGCAGTGGTATGGGAATGCCTTCAATCGGTATTTATTCATATGAATTCTTTAAATTTTATGATGTTGATTGTATTATTAGAATAGGTTCTAGTGGTTCTTATCATAAAGACATTCATATTTATGATGTGATTAATGTTTCTGCTGCTTATAGTGAGTCAACTTATGCTAAATATGCTAGTGATTTTTATCAAGATACAATTAAAAGTACTGAAACTGTTAAGAATCTTATTAACAAAGTAGCAGAAGAAAATAATATCCTTATAAAAACTGGATTAATTCATTCAACTGATATTTTTTATCGTGCTAATGGTGATGAATGAAAGACAAACTCTAAGATTCAACAATGTTTAGCAGTAGAAATGGAAGCTTTTGCTTTATTTAGTAACGCTATATATTTAAAAAAAGATGCTGCTTGTTTACTAACAATTTCTGATTCTTTTGTTAGTAAACAAGCATTATCTGCTGATGCAAGACAATCAAGTTTTGAAAAAATGATGTTTCTTGCTTTAGAGGCAGCTAAACTTTATCAAGAAGAAAGAAAGTTATAATGATAATTTTAGCAATTGAAACTAGTTGTGATGAAACTAGTGTTGCAATTATTAAAGATAATCAAATTTTAAGTAATATTGTTTCATCACAAATCAGTCTCCATCAAAAATATGGTGGCGTTGTTCCTGAATTAGCAGCAAGAGCGCATAGTGATAATATTTGTTATGTTTTGTCTTCAGCACTTAAATATGCTAAAATTAACTTAGAAAAAATTGATTATATTGCTTATACTAATACTCCTGGTTTGATAAGTTGTTTGCATGTTGGCAAAGTAGTTGCAGATACAATTGCAATCTATTTAAAAAAACCTTTAATTCTTTGTAATCATTTGTTTGGACATGTTTATGCTTCATTAATTGATCATCAATGAAAATTTCCAGTTTTAGGATTAGTAGTTAGTGGTGGTCATACACAATTATTTTATTTAAAAGAGCATTTGGAATTTAATATTTTAGGTCAAACTTTAGATGATGCTGTGGGTGAGTGTTATGATAAAGTTGCTAGAATGTTAGGTTTATCTTATCCAGGGGGTCCAGAAATTGATAGGTTAGCTAAATCTGGGCAATTCACTTATCAGTTGCCATTACCAAAAAATGATAAGAGTTTGGATTTTAGTTTTAGTGGTTTAAAATCTGCAGCTGCTAAAATAATTGATCAAGAGAAAGAAAATTTAAATATTGCAAATTTTAGTTGTTCTTTACAAAATACAATTATTAAAGTTTTAATTAATAAATTAATTCTAGCAATTAATAAATATCAACCAAAAACAGTTGTTTTAGCAGGTGGAGTTAGCGCTAATAGGGATTTAAGAAGAAATTTTTTAAGTTTAAAGCAAAAATATCCTAGTTTAAATTTTATTGTTCCAAAAATGGAATATTGTACAGACAATGCTGCAATGATTGGCATTTTAGCTAGTTATCAAATTAATAAAGATTAAGGGGAAGTTAAGTATGGTTCTTGGAATTGTTGGTGAAGCTGGTGTTGGCAAGAGTACTGCAGCAGCTTTTTTTGAAAATCAGGGTGCATATCTTATTTCTGCTGATTTGGTTGTAAAATATATTTATCAGTTGTCAGAAACTAAAGAAATGATTTTACAAAAATTTGGAAGTAAATTTTTAAATGATGATGAAACAGTTAATCGACTAGCTTTAAGAAAATATGCTTTTGAAAATTATGAATTTTTAAAAAAATTAGAAACAATTATTTGACCAAAAATGGTCAAAATTATTGTTGATGAAATACAGCGACATCACTATGAAACATTGATTGTCCTTGATTGTGCAGTGTTATTTAATGTTAATTTAGATTATCTTGTTGATAAAGTTTTATTAATTGCAGCAGACGAAGATTTAAAAATTAGTCGAATTAAAGAAAGAGATAAAGTTAGTGATGATGAAGCAAGAACTTTATTGAATTTACAGAAAAATCATTTGATTTTACATAAAAAAAATGATTTTATCATCAAAAATAATGGTTTGACTAAGGATTTTGTTGCTAGTTTAGTTGCTTTAATGAAAGAATTATCAGAATAGAGAAAAAAAACACAAAAAACTTAAAAATTACTTTATTAAATTTTATTTTTATAGTTATAATATTATTTGTCATGCTGATTGATAATATTTTGGAGCGGTACTCAAGTTGGTCGAAGAGGCTTGTTTGCTAAACAAGTAGGACATTTAAAAATGTCGCAAGAGTTCAAATCTCTTTCGCTCCGCCATTTTTTAAAAAAGTCTTAAGACTTTTTTATTTTTTTTATTTTCAAATGATTTATTAGTATAATTTAGATAGTAATTGATGAAAAAGTAAAGTTAGCAATCAATATTTAGGAGGACTAATGCGTAAAAGAATAAATCTTTTATTATCTTTATGTTTGTATTTATTTTTAATTGGATTAATTGTTTATTTTTTTATTTCTTATGTCCATTATTCATGAACATTACTATTAGTTATTACCCTTTTAACAATTTTAACAGCAGTTATTATTTTTCTTACTAATCGTTTAATTGATGTTAAGTTATCCTGAATTATGGTTGTTATTTGTTTGCCAGTTTTAGGAATTTTTTTATATTGAGTTTTTGGAAGACCTTATAGATATCGTAAAAAACAAAAAGTTCATTTAAATTTGTTTAGATATTTTTATAAGCAAGAAGATTGAAATTTTACCAAAGAAGTTCTTAACAGTGAAAATTCTCAATTTAATTCTGAAGATTTATCAATTTTTAAATATACAACAAGAATCTCGTTTCGACCAATTTACACTAACACTGATGTTAGAATTTTAGTTAATGGTCCAGAAAATTATCATCAAATGATTGATGATTTGAAAAATGCTAAGAAATATATTTTTATGAATTACTATATTATTGCTGATGGTGAATTGTTAGAAACAATATTAGTTGTTTTAAAGAAAAAAGTTAAGCAAGGTATTCATGTTTACATTATTTATGATCATGCTGGTTCATATTTTCTTTTGTCTTATGAAACAATTAGTAGAATTAAAAAAATGGGAATTTATTTTCATCGTTTTGCTCCAATTAAACTGCCATTTCTAACAGGGAGTTATAATTTTCGTAATCATCGTAAAGATGTTATTATTGATGGTGAAATTGGTTATACAGGTGGGATTAATTTATCAGATGCTTATATTCATTTATCAGGCAGAGGATTTTGAAGAGATACCCAAGTTCGTTTAGTTGGTGATGCTGTAAAGTCATTAGAGTTAATTTTTCGTCAAGATTGACATTTTACAACTGGAATAATTTTAGATGTTCCAATGAATGAAGTTAGTTCTGAAATAAAAAATAATATAATTGTTCAAATAGTTGATGATGGTCCACTAACAAAAGAAACAATTCAAAAAGATTTGTTTATTAAATATATTAGTATGGCAAAACAACGAGTTTGAATCACTACTCCTTATTTATTGCCAACAGGAGATTTAATTACTGCTTTAAGAAATAGTGCTTATTCAGGGGTTGATGTTCGTTTGTGTCTTCCAGGTATTCTTGAACATTATTTATTGCTAGATTTAGGTCGAACATATTATGATGCTTTGTTAGAAGCTGGAGTTAAAATTTATGAATATTCTCATGTTATCAATCATTCAAAAATGGGAATTTTTGATGATAAATTTACTATTATTGGTTCAACTAATTTAGATTATCGTAGTTTGTATTCTGATCATCAAACTTTAGTTTCAATTTATGATAGCAAGACTAATGAGATTCTAGCAAATAAATTTCAAGAAGATTTTAAATATTCAAATTTAATTAAAAGTAATCCTTTATTGCAACGCAATAAATTTTATCATTATGTCTTTTTATTCTTAATAAGAATTTTAGCACCATTATTTTAGTATAATTAAAGTAGGTGAAATAAATGAGGATAAACTTTAAAAAATTTAAAAAGTTAAAGAAATTTATCAAAAAAGAAAAAAAGAGTGAAGATATTGATTTTTTTTATGTTTCTGATGATGATAGTGATGATGAGAGTAAGAAGAAAAAAAGTCGTAAGAAGAAAAAAAGAACTAATATTTTTCAAAATTTTCATAGAAGAAATACTTTACAAATTGTTAAGTATTTAGAGACAAAAAATATATTTAATTGTTTTTTTTATACTGATGTTCAAAATATTCCTTTAATTTTAGAGCAAGGGATTAAACCAATTGGTCAAATTAAATTAATGCCAAAAGAAGAATATATTGTTTGAACTTATTTAGAACATGCTACTTATTTAGAGTTAGAACTAGGTAACTCAACAAGACATTATTTTTGAAAATGATGTACTGAACAAAAAGTTGATTTAAATAATATTGCAATTATTTCAGTTGATATTAGTAAATTGTTTCAAGTAACAAAGCAGGATTGAGAATTAAATTTAGAAACTAACAGAATTCAGATTTATGAGCAAATTTCTAATTCTGCTATTGATTGGATTTTAGTTAAGAACCAAAAGATGTTTCGTTTAGCTAAAATACATGCTGAAAGGCAAAATTTGAAATTAAAGATTTTTCAAGGTAACGAAGGACAAATTATTACTTAAGTATTAAGAAAGGAATAAATAATGACTCTTAATTGGACAATTTTTTTATTTATGGCTTTGGCAATGTTTTTACTAGTTATGATTTTTTTATTTGTTAAATTAAATAATCGTAATAATGAATATTATAATGTCATCCATGGTGAATTAATGAATTTAGTGCCACTAAAAATTGATTTAAAAAATGAGATGATAACTTTTTCTGATAAATTAGAAGTTTTAAATAAAAAGAAGCGTGTTTCAATTTTTGTTTTTAAATCAATGATTAATCGTAAAGCTAAAGTTGAGTTAGAAATTTTCTTTCAAAATTTATTAGTCAACAAAGTTCCTTTTAATCCAGTTGATTATTTAATTTATTTTCAATTGCACAGCAAAGTAATAATCTATGATTTAACATTAAATTATTATGATCAAGAAAATCAAATTTTATATGGTCAAATGCAAAGTAATACTAGATATAATCGTTTTATTATTTCTGAACGAATTGATGTTAGTTCTGCTCAATTAACAGTGCCGAAAATAGATTTTCTTGCTACAATTTTGAATTTCTTTCAAAATGAAAAAAAACAAGTAAAAGAAAATAATTTTTATGAGTATATGATGTTGATTAAAATTAAAAATTATAATAATTTAGAATCAATTTTAACAATTAATAATATTGAAAGTATAGAGTTACTTTTAACTTATTGTGTTAAGAATTTATTAGGTAATGCTAACACTTTAATTTGCAAATACTATGATGGTGAGTTTTTAGTTTATTCTAAGCATAAAAAATTTAATTTAATAAAATTTCAAAAGAAACTTAATAACTATATTAAAAATAATTTAGTTGAAAAAAGTAGTTATTTGCAAATTCAAACTCAAATTATTTCTGTTTACTCGTTAATTAAAAAAGAATCTAATCTTTTGGTTTTGTATAATAAAATTATTGATGTTAATCTTTTAAATGCTAATTTTGATCATAATCTAAAGGAAATAAAATTAAGAACAAATGAAAATCATATTAAAACTAACAATCATTTTGAATTAATTCATTCTCAAGAAATCAAAAAATTACTAACAATTAAAATTTCTCCAGTTTACAAAACTGATAATGCTAAAGAACCTGATTGTTATTATGCTCGCTTGGGTGTTATTGATAATGCTTATTATGGAAATTATTTAAATTTAATTCGTAATATTCAAGATGCTGGCATTTGATGGAAGGTTTATGAACCATTATTTTTACAAATTTTGCATGATTTTGCACAATTAAAAATAAAGAATAAAAATTTAATTATTCCTTTCTTATTGATGGAATTAGAAAATAAGACGGTTTTAACTCAAATTCTTAATATTATCAGTAAACGTCAAAGTTTATTTGAAGAAGCTAATTTAATTTTTGATTTCCAAGATAATTGCTTAATAAAAATCAGTAATTGAATAAAATATGAGAATATTATTAATATTTTACGCAAACATAATGTTAAAATTGCTTTTAGTCATGAATTAATAAATATTAGCAATTTCAAATTAATTAGTCATTTTAACCCTGACTTAGTTATTTTAACTGCTAATTTATTACAAAATGTAACTTTTAGATTTTCTAAGTTTGTTAAGGTTATTATTTGCTTAAATTATTTAAATATTTTAGAAGTTAAAAAAGTTATGGCACTGGGTGTTAGTAGTGTTCCAGAAATTATTGTTTTAAAATCTTTAAAGATTAAGTATTTATCTGGTAGCATTTTTGAATCAGAAAATGTTGATAGAATAATTGATTCATTGAATTATTCTAGTTATTTAAGTTGAAAGAAAAGTCAAAATAAGAAAGGAAACAAGTAGCTAATGAGTAAAGCATTTAATAAAAATATTACTTTAAGAAGCGTTGATTTTGCTAAATGATATACTAATGTTATTAGAGAAGCTGATTTATGTGATTATGGTGATAACAATGGTTCAACTAAAGGAACAATTATTTTCCGCCCTTATGGTTATGCTCTTTGAGAAAATTTTCAGCAAGAATTAAATCATCAATTTAAAAATCTTGGTGTTGAAAATGTTATGTTTCCATTGTTAATTAATGAGAAAACTTTTGCTTTAGAAAAAGATTATGTTAAAGGCTTTGCTCCAGAATGTGCAATTGTTAGTCAAGTTGGTAATAAAAAATTACAAGAATCTTTAATTATTCGTCCAACTTCAGAGGTTTTATTTTGTTCACATTTTCAAAAAATTGTCAGCAGTTACAAGCAATTGCCATTATTGTATAATCAATGAGTTAGTGTTATTCGTTGAGAAAAATCAACCAGACCTTTTTTACGAAACACTGAATTTTTATGACAAGAAGGTCATACAGTTCATGCAAGTGGTAAAGAAGCTCTTGATTTTGCTTTGACAATGATTAATTTATATGCTAATTTTGTTGAAAACTTTTTAGCTATTAAAGTTATTTTAGGGAAAAAAACAATTCATGAGCGGTTTGCAGGTGCTTTAGAAACTTATACAATTGAATCAATGATGCAAGATGGTCAAGCTTTACAAGCTGGAACTAGTCACTATTTTGGTCAAAAGTTTGCTGAAATTTTTAATATTAAATTTAATAATTCTAAAAATGAACAAGAATTTACTTATCAAACTTCTTGAGGAGTTTCAACTCGTTTAATTGGTGCTTTGGTTATGGCTCATAGTGATGATTTAGGTTTAGTTCTACCAGCAATGATTGCTTCAATTAAAATCATGATTTTAAATTTACTACCAAAAAATCAGCAAATTAGCAATGCTGTTAGTAATTTAGTTAAGCTTTTTAGACAAAAGTATCAAGTTAAAGTTGATGATAGTGATAAGAGTGCTAGTTACAAAAAATCAGCAGCACAAATTAAAGGTATTCCATTAATAGTTGAGTTTGGTCAACAAGAACTAATAAAGCAAGAAATTAAAGTTACTTCAAGATATAATTTAGCAACAACTTTTATTAGTATTAAAGATGAAAGGCAACTGCTAGAAAAGATTAGGCAACTTTTAACAGTATCTAATCAACAACTTTTAGCAAATTCAACAAATATTTTTAATAAAAACTTAAAAGAAGTTAGTACTTTTTCTGAGTATCAAACTTTAATTGGAAATCACAAAGGTTATATCATTGCACCATTTTGTGGTGATTATGATTGTGAAGTTGAAATTAAAGCTTTAACTAGTACTACTTCACGTTGTATTCCATTAGTAGAATATAAACCTAAAAGTAAGTGCTTTAAATGTCAAAAAGTAAATTCACCCTGAACTTATTTTGCTAGATCGTATTAATTAATTTTTACTATAGTCAAAAAAGGATTCTTTTGTTTTTTTGCTTAATTTATTATGAGGTGAAAAAATGAAAGAACCTTTATCATTTGATGAAAAATTTATTAGCAATATTTTTAAAAAATATACAAAAGCAAAGATAATTTTGCAAAGAAATTTTACTAATTTACAAGAAAAAGAAAGATATTATGGTAGAGCAATTATTAGCAATAATTTTAGTGCTAGCCAATTATCCAACTATTATCATCATTTACAAATTGTTGAAACAATTTTATCTTTACTACCAAAAGAAGAATATATGTGTCTTGTTCGAGATTTTTTAAATAATAAAAAATCTAAACTTAATTCTGATGAAGAGTGATGAAAAAAATATTTTTCTTTAGAAAAATATCAGAAATTAAGAGCACAAGCCATCAGTCGTTTTTTATATTTATTTTTGATTTAGATTATAATTTTAATATATTTTTGTTATAATATACCAATAAAATATATATAAAATATTTAGTATAATTTAGTATATTGAATATTTTTAAGTAAAATTTTATTGGAGTGATTTTATGGATATTTTAAAGACGATTCAAAAAATTATCAAAGAAGAATACCCTCAAATTAAAGAGAATATTACTTTAGATACTGTTTTAGGTGATATTGATTATTTAGATTCTTTAGAATTAGCAACAATAGCTATTGAATTAGAAAATAAATATGATATTAGATTTCCTGATGAAGATTTAGAAAACATTAAAACTAAAACTGTTAGAGAAATTATCAAAGAAATTGAAAATTTAGTTAAAAAAAAGAAAAAGTAGAGAAATTAATCATGATTAAGAGTAATAATAAATATGATGAAATTATTAAAAAATTACAACAAAAAGATTTTCGTTTGACTGATGTTCGTAAAGCAATAATTAAACTTTTTACTTTAGAAAAAGATATTAGTATTAATGATATTATTGCTAAATTAAAAAAGACTAATGGTATAGATGATGTTAATGTTATGAGTGTTTATAATACAATTGGCTTATTGATGGATGAACATATTATTCATGCTAATGTTTTTAAAGATAAACAAATTTATTATGAGTTATCAGATAATGTTATTCATGTAATTTGTAATATTTGTCATAAAGTTTTTCACTTTAATACCAATGAAACAGCAAAAAATGCTTTTTTAAATTCAGAAAAATTAGCTTCATTTTTAGACACTAAAAAAAAGTTTCGTTTTTCTCATTTTGCTTTAGAAATTCATGGTATTTGCAGTAATTGTCAAAAGCATATGAAAAATAGTTAAATTTGATTGTAATATTAATTAGATTTCAGTAAAATTTAACAGTAATATTTTTGATATACTCTTTTTAGTTGTAAAAAGGGGGTGTAGTTTAGTGGTAGAACTTCGGCCTTCAGATCCGACTGTGTGGGTTCAATTCCTGCCACCCCCGCCATTAAAAAAATCACATTATTGTGATTTTTCTTTTTTTTCTTTTAATTTTTTTTATAAATCAATTTTTTCATTAATGTTGAAACTGACAAAGGCAAAAGTATTTAATCCAGTATGAGCTGCAATAACATTTGATAGTTTAGAATATTCAACGTTTTTGAAATTATGATTCTTAATATAGTTTTTTGTCTCATTAAGTAGTTCAGGACTAACAAATCCATCAATAACATACAAAGTTGTATTGTTTTTGTTTACTTTTTGAAATTTAATAATTTCATTAAGTACTTTATGAACTGCTTTTTTTCATGTTCTAGTAGTATCATATTTATCAATCACACCATCAAAGATAAGAATTGGTTTAATTTTTAATAGTTTTGCTAAAGCAGCAGCAGATTTAGTGATTCTACCACCTCTTGCTAAATATGACATATCATTAGGTAGAATAAAAGCAATATAATTATCACGAATTTTTCTTAATGAACTTAAAATTGTATTAACATTATTATTATCATCTTGTGCCATTTTGTATGCTTTTTTAACTAATAAATAGTTAATTATTGAAACGCCATTTGAATCAAAAATATAAACTTTATTTTGAAAACTTGGCTCTTTTGCTAACATTATTGCAGTATTATACTGACCAGATAATCCCTTTGAAAGGGGAATAAAAATAATTTTTTCAAATTTTTTTAGCATTTCTTCTCAAATTTCAGCAGTTTTGCCCAAGGGTGTTTGAGATGTTTTAGCGATTTCTTTTTTAGTTGTTATTTTTTCAATAAAATCTTTGTCTTTAAATTTTCTTGGATCGTCTTCAAATGTTTCTTCTTCATTAAAACTAATTAGTAATGGACAAAAACCAATGTCTTGCATTTCTTCAAAATCTTTGATTGTCAGACCTGATGAAGAATCAGTAACAATTCCAATTTTCTTTTTCATATTATACCCTTTCTAAACTATTTTTTTCAATAAAGGCTTAATACTAATTATAGCATATCAATAATTTAAGGTTTTATTTTATTAAAGCAGAGATATTTGTCTTACTTTTTTTAAAATAGTGTTTTTTTTTTAAAAAGTAAGGTAAAATTATTAAAGAATTAAAGAATGGGAGTGAAAGAATGAGTCAATCTCTTGTTTTTGCCTTAGAAATTATTCTGTTTATTATTGCTACAATATTAGTTATTTTAGGATTATTACAAGGCAAAAAAAGTCATAATGGTTTAGGTGCTTTAAGTGGTGGAAATCAAGAATTATTTGCAAGCACTAAAGAAAGAGGATGGGCACGTTTATTCTCAATTATTACTTTATGTTTAGGAATTTCGTTATTTATTATTGCAATTATTATTAGAATTTTAGTTAATGTATTACTTTAATAATGTTGCAGTAACTTATTACATAAAATAATTAGTTTGAAAAAGAACAAGCACTAGGAGTGCTTATTTTAATATAATTTTATATTTTTTATATTAATTACTTATTTTTATTATAATTATAAAATAATTATAAATATTCTTAAAAAGATGATTTGGAGCTCAAAATGAGATGAAACAACAAATTCTTGATGTTTTAAAAAATACTATAAAGCCGTTATCAATTATTGAATTAACAAGTAAACTGAAAATTAATACTCATCTACAACAAGAAGAAATGTTATCTGATTTAGAAGAATTAAAAGATAATAGTATTATTTTAGAAAATGATTGTCAAGAATTTTATCTTGAAAAAGGATACAACAAATTTTTAGTTGGTGTCATTCAAATTACTATGAAAGGTTCAGGATTTATTAAAATTTTTGATAGTGATAAGGAATATCGAGTAAATCCTAATAATACTAATCATGCTTTAAATAATGATGAAGTTTTGTTTACTTTAATTTCTAATGAAGAAGCAATTGTCAATCTTATTTTAAAGCGTAATACTACTACTTTAGTTGGAACAATAGTTGTTGATGAAAATACTAAAATAAAAACTTTAAGCATTCAAAATAAAAACTTTCACAGATATAAAGTTCATATTCTTAATGAAGAGCAAGCAATTGAAAATAATATTGTTGTTGCAAAAATTAATAATTTTCATGAAAATAGTTTTACTGTAACAATTGAAAAAGTTTTAGGAAATTTAAATGATCCTGGTGTTGATATTTTGTCAGTTATTTATGAAATTGGCATTAAACCACAATTTGAACCTGAAACTTTAATTGCTGCTAATGCAGTTAGTCAAACAGTTTCTGAAATAGAAAAAAGAGATCGTATTGATTTAAGAAATGAAATTTTAGTAACAATTGATGGCAAAGATGCCAAAGATTTTGATGATGCTATTTGTGTTTACAAATTAAGAAATGGGAATTATCGTTTAATTGTTGCCATTGCTGATGTTAGCCATTATGTTCAAGCAAAAAGTCCATTAGATAATGAAGCTTTTATTCGAAGTACTTCTGTTTATTTAGCAGATCGAGTTATTCCAATGTTACCAACACAATTATCAAATGGTATTTGTTCTTTAAATGAACAAGTAGAACGTTTATGTTTTGTTTGTGATATGGAAATAAATTCTAAGGGATTTAATGTTAGCAGTAGAATTTATCAAGGAGTTATGAAATCAGTAAGAAGAATGAATTATGATGAGGTAAATGAAGCTTATCATGGTAAGAATCCTAAATTTGTTAGTTCTCATCCTCAAGTATGAACAATGTTACAAGAGGCAAGAAAGTTATATCAAATTTTAGTAAATTATAAATTTAATAGTGGTGTTATTGATTTTGATATTGATGAAGCTAAAATTATTATTGATGATCAAGGAAAAGTTACTGATATTAAGTTAAGAACAAGAGATATTTCTGAGAAATTAATTGAAAGTTTTATGATTCGTGCTAATGAAACTGTTGCAAATAAAGTAAATAAAATGAAACTACCTTTTGTTTATCGAGTTCATGAACCACCAAGAAAGAAGAAATTATCACAAATCACAACAATTTTAAAACTAACAGGTATTCAAGCTAATTATCATTGAGAGAAATTACATTCAAAAGATTTACAAATTTTATTAGATTCTTTAAAAGATTTACCAAATTTTCAAGTCTTATCAACTTTATTACTAAGAAGTATGGAAAAAGCTAGATATAGCAATGTTAATATTGGCCATTTTGGTTTAGCTAGTGATTGCTATACTCATTTTACTTCACCAATTCGTCGTTATCCTGATTTAATTGTTCATCGTTTATTAAGACAGTATTTAGTTAGCAAAGATTTTAATTCTAAAACTATTGCTAAGAATCAAAATTTTACTGCTTTAGTAGCTGAACAATCAAGTAATATGGAAGTTAAAGCAATGGAATGTGAACGAAGTGTTGAACAAATGAAAAAAGCTGAATATATGAATAAGTTTATCAATCAAAAATTTTCTGGTATTATTTCTGCTATTACTGTTTTTGGTGTTTTTGTTGAATTACCTAATACCATTGAAGGTTTAATTAAATTATCTGATATGCAAGATGATTTTTATATTTTTAATGAAAAGGCAATGGTTTTATTTGGTGAAAGAAAACGTAAGCAATATCGCCTAGGTCAAACAGTTGACATCATTGTTAAGAATGCAAATAAAAAAAATAGAACCATTGATTTTATTTTTGCTGATACTAATCAAAAAAATAATAAAAATTGAAGAATAAAATCACATAGCAAAAAATTGAAGTTTTATGACAATAAAAAAAGAAAAAATAAAAGATAGTAAAGGATTTTATTTATGAATATAAGTGAAGCAACAAATTTTAGAATGGTAAAACAATTACAGATAGAAGTTCCTTGTTATTTTTATGGTTATTTTAAATCACCAGGATTAAAAAGTTATCCAGAATTTAAATGGGTTAATAATGATTTTAATTTAATTAAAACTAAAAATTTAGATGAAGAAAATTGTTACAGAATTGCTAGTAATTTATTTTTTCTTGGTCAAAAATTTAATTTATTTCAAAAAGTTGATTATTTTGTTATGATGCCTTTAAAAACGACTTCTGTTAGTAGTCTAGAAAAAGTAATTTTAAAATTAATTAGTTTGATTGAAGATGAATTAGCAATTAAAATTAAATTGATTGATGATTTGTTTCTAATTGAAGATTATCGTAAATTTTGAGAAAATCGTTTGAAATTTGATGAAAGAAAAAAAGAAATTGCTAATAAAATCACTCTTAAGCAAAACTATTATCATTTTTTTAATGAAAAAAAAATTTTCATCATTGATGATGTTATTTCAACTGGAACTTCAATTGCTGAAGTTGCTCTAATTTTAAAAAAATTTAATGATAAGTTGAATATCACTGCTTTAACTTATGGTTCAGTATATCAATGAGAAAATATTTATATTTAATTAAAATATTTGCTTAATTATTGCTTAATTCATGGTATATTGAAATATATGGTTGAGTTTGGAGTTTTAAATGAAAATTATTGCAAAAAATCGTAAAGCATATTTTAATTATGAAATTTTAGATCGCTATGAAGCAGGGATAGTTTTAACTGGAGCAGAGATTAAATCAATTAGAAATGCTAATATTAGTATTCAAGATAGTTATATTAGCATTGAAAAAGATGAAGCTTATGTTGTTAATATGAATATTACTAATTATCATTTTAGTTCATCTTTTAAAGTTGATCCTTTAAGAAAAAGGAAATTATTATTAAATTATAGAGAAATTTTAAAATTACAGCAAGAAAAAAAAACTAAAGGTTTAATTATTGTTCCATTGGTTTTATATTTAAATTTGAAAGGGAAAGCAAAATTAGAAATTGCTTTAGCAAAACCTAAAAAATTACATGATAAAAGACAAGCAATTAAAAATCGTGATTTAAAAAAACAAATAAAAGATAATTACTAAAAAGAACTTAAAAAGTAAAAATTATAAATAAATTACAATTCATCCTTAAAAAGTTCTTTTTAGTAATTATTTTTAGATATAATAAAATTATCGCAAAAAGTATTTAACTTTTAATGTATTTACTGATGTGCTATTCTTTAAAAGTAATTTTATTAATTATTTATTAAGTAAGAGGAAACTATATGAAAGTAAAATATGCTAGTTTTTTAAAGCAAGCAATTAAAGATTATCGTTTTTGAATTAAATTATTTCTTGGTTTTAGCCAGTTACTAACAATTTTAATTTTTATTACTAATACATATATTAGAACTGTAAGAGGATGAGGTACTCGTGAATATTCTTTGATACCAGCTTTTTATGTTGTTCTTATTAACTTTTCTTTTTTTACAACATTATCTAATTTACTTTGTGGAATATTTTTTGTTTATTCAGCTTTATTTCATCATTTAGAGGGTAAGACTAAATTTGATAATGATGCTGTTGCAAAAACAGTAGTTGTTTACATCACTTTAACTTTGCTACTTTATAACCTTGATCAAATAATGACTGCTAATCCTTATCAGTTTGATTATGTTGTTCAAGTTTTATCATTTATTTTTGAACATTCTTTAGGGCCAATTATTGCTATTTTGTATTATTTCTTTTTATATAATCATCAAAATACAGAATCAATTAAGCAACTTTCAAAAAAACATTTGTGATATATGATAGCTGGTCTTGTTGGTTATGGTATGTTTTTTTGATTTTTGGGTATTTTATCAAAGTATGGTGGTGGTTTAGGATTTTATTATTGAAATGGTGCTAGTAAATTTGGTGAAGGTAGTCATTTTGTGTACCCATTCTTAGATTTTTATCACAAGCCTTACTTTTTTAAGACTATTTCTGGTACTGTTGAATCAATAATTATGCTCTTAGCAATGGTGTTATTTGCTGTTTTCTTAGAATATCTTTATACTTTTATTGCTATTTCAGTTAGAAATAAAGGTTGACAAAAAAGGTTTATTAAAAATCAAACAGTTCAATAAGTTAATTAAAAATAAAATTATAAAAAAGGTAAAGAAATGAAAAGTAATTATCCAATATTTTTAAAGCAAGCAATTAAAGATTATCGTTTTTGAATTAAATTTAGTTTAGGTTTATTGCAAATTTTGAGTATTCTAATTTTTATTACATATAATTATATTCATTTAATTAAAGATAGTTATACTGAACATTTGCTTCCTGGATTTTATTTTATTTGAGTTCATTTATCATATTTTACAACTTTGTCTAATTTATTTTGTGGCATATTTTTTTTTCATTCTGCTTTGAATCATCATTTAGAAGGTAAGACTAAATTTAATAATGATGATGTTGCTAAGGCAGTTGTTATTTATGTTACTTTATCTTTATTGATTTATCATATTTCTGAGACTACTAGAGCTAATTCCTATCAATTCAATTATTTTGTTGATTGAATATCATTAATTTTTGAGCATTCTTTAGGGCCAATTGTTGCTATTTTATATTATTTCTTTTTATATAATCATCAAGAGACTAAAGAACTAAAGTCATTTTCACAAAAATATCTTTGATTGATATTACTAGTACCAATTTGTTATGGTGTTTTCTTTTGAATGCTTGGAGAACTATCACAAATTGGCCATGGGTTAGGCTTGTATTATTGAAATGGTGCTAGTAAATTTGGTGAAGGTAGTCATTTTGTATACCCATTCTTAGATTTTTATCACAAGCCAATATTTATTAAAAATATTTCTGGTGCTGGTGAAGCAGTAATTATGTTACTGGTACTTATTTTATTTATAGTTGGGATTGCTTATTTATATAGTTGAGTTGTCCTTAGTGTTAGACATTATAAATGACAAGATAAATTATTTATTAAAATCAAGAAATTAAAGTAGAAACTTTTAAAAGTTTCTACTTTTTCTTTATTTACTATTTTCTAAATTTTGATTGTAGAAGAATAAGATATCTTGATAGACCTCTTGTTTAATTGGTTCATTTAAAATCTCATGACGACAGTGAGGATAGAGTTTCATATTAACATTAGTGTGATGTTTTTTAAATAATTTGTATACTTTTTTAACACCCTTACCAAAATTACCAACAGGATCATCTTCACCAGCAATAAGGAAAATTGGTAGATTTTTTGGTGCTTTGTTGATATTTTTTTCTTTATTGATGAATAGTAAACCAGTAAACATATCTTTAAAAGCACTAGTTGAAAAAACTTGCCCAGTTAGAGGGTCGTTTTTAAATGCTTTTTGAACATTTTTATCAGTACTAATTCATTCAACTCCAGTTGTTCCTTCTTTATTAAAGCGTTTATTAAAATTAGCATATGATAAATTATAAACCATCTGATCTTTTGCTTTTGGACCATATTTTTTTTGATGCTGTTTTGCTACCATCTTTGAAAAGTTTAGTAGCATTTTAGGATGATAAGCTGTACCACAAACAACGGCTGCTTTTAGATTTTTACCATATTTAATAATATAGTGTCTTACCATAAATGAGCCCATTGAATGGCCAAACATAACAATTGGTAATTTTGGATAAAGTTTTTTAATTAGTGTTGTTATTTCAGCTAAATCATCAATAATTATTTCTCAACCTTTTTCTTCAGCAAAAAATCCTAAATCTTCTTTATTTTGAGCGGTTTTTCCATGGCCACGATGATCATTAGCAATAACAATATAGCCATTTTTCACTAAATATTTAGCAAAATCAGTATATCTTTTAGCATGTTCAGCACTACCATGAACTAATTGTACAACTCCCTTAGCATGCTTTATATCTTCTTGTTTTCATTCATACATATGTAAAGTAGTACCATCACGTAAAGTTTCATCTCATTCTTTTACTATCATTTTATTTTTTTCCTTTACTTAATATATTTATTTTCATTAAATTCAGTATTGTAGATACATATACTATTATAATGGAATTTTTATTTTTTATGATTAGTTATTCATTTATTAATTTACATTATTTCCTTTTTTATTAGTAAAATTATTTACTCATAAAAAAAGAACCTAAATTAATAGGTTCTTTTATGAATTTTAGTTTATTGAATCTTTATTAAATAGTTCAATAAGGTGATTTTTTCTTTTAGAGTCAATATGGTCTAGTACTCCTAAGTTTTCTATAATTTTTATAGATTTTTTACAACCATTACAAATTGATTCATAAATTATATATTCTCCCATTAAACCTGACTCATCTTTTTTTTAGTTTTATATTGGAAAAGTAATTTTTATCAAATAAATATTCATTAATTAAATTTTAATCTTTTAAAACAGAGCAATTATTACATTCTTTTGAAGCAGAGCAATTATTACATTCCATTTTTTTCTCTGCTTTTGTTTTCTTTTCACATTCTATCCCTGTACATTGGTCCAAATTATTTTCACATGCAATACAATTACAATTATTCATCTTTAATATCTCCTTTTTTTATATTTTTATATAAATTTATTTTTTTGTTTAAATGAAAAACGTATATAAAAAACCAGTTATGTATGATTTTTAAAAATCATAGTAATTTAAAAAATTTATTTGATTTTTTTGAATTACAGTATCTGAATGATTACCATAATTTGATTTTCTCATAGGAGTATTTGGATAGTAGCATCCTAAATTGCTATTTCCATGACGATAATTTCAAGTTTTTTCTAATTCATTATCGTTTCAATTAACTCTATTATCGTAAGTATTTTTTCCTTTCTAGTAACAATGAAATTACTATATTAAAAGAGGAATTAAATAACCCCTTATTTTATCAACAAAAGTTGATATTGTTATTTTAGCATTTTATTTTTTTAATTTGACAAGAAATTTTTATTTTTGAACAAAATTTTCATTTAAATTTCATTATTATTTACTGATTTGTTTAGGTTGAGTTTATAAAAAAATTACATTAAAAAGAAAGAGACTAAAAGATGAATTTAAGAACAAAGCATTTTAATATTTTCTTATTTTTTATAGTTTTAATTTTTGGAATTTTCCAAGCTCCTAATTTTAGCGTTGCTTTACAATAAGGTCAAATTTTAACTCAGGATATAGGAATTACTGAAGAGAACTTTTTTAATACAATGTTTCTTAAAAGTGAGTTTTTTGAGAATTGAAGTGATACTAATTATTTTATTATTCAAGATTGTCCCTCCTTTTTACTATATATTAATAAGTTTAATAATTTCTGAAAATAATTTTAATTTGTTTAATTTTTTGTTTCATTTACTGGTGAATCAATATAATGATTTATTTCTTTTTCTTCATTGATATCTTTTTCTTTCAATGTATTTTTAATACTAAAAAAATTTTCAATATTAGATTTCAAAGTTTTCTGCAAAATATCTAAATTAGATAGTACTGGTTTATTAGAAGCATCCATACTACTGTTATTAATAAATAAATTCATTCTTGTCATATATTGTTTATTATTTTTATTTAAATTCAATTCATATTCTAAATTTGGTTTAAATTGTAAAGAATTAAA